>JBDHHL010000311.1:0-5735 GCA_039589375.1 Gemmatimonadota bacterium
CTCGGCCTGGAGTGAGAAGTCGAGCGCATCGCCGATCTGGCCGTGCGCGTGCAACGTTGTCCGGCCCCAGGTCACGTCCAGGTTTGGAACCGTCACGGTAGTGCCATCAATCTGTAGCGAAGCGCGACCGGCTAGCGATCGCTCGCGGAGGTCGCCTTGCAGAGTATCGAGGGCCGCGCGGAGCCTGGCTCCGTGCGCAGGGTCGAACACACCGTCGGTCTCGGCGGCCAGAGACAGGTGGCCCGGCCAGCGCGAGGGGTCCGGAAACAGCGGTGCGGGTGCCAAGTCGCTGGCCTCCAGCGCCAGCTGCCACCGGAGCTCCGGCCGCCAGAGCACCTGGCCCGTGGCGCGAACGCTGCCGTCGAGCAACTCGGCATGCGCTCGACGAATCGCCAGCCCGGTCAGCGTCCGCGGCGTTCGAATGCCTTGTCCCTCCAGTTCGAACCGGTCGATCGGCCAGCGTCGGTAGAGGATTCCCGAGGCCACCAGGGCCACCTCGACCTTGTCGGCCTGCCCGACACCCAGGTTGACCTCGGCGGTTAGCGCCTCAACGCGATGATCCTGGAATCCCAGTTCGTGGGCGGTGAGCGTCGCCCGAAGCTCAGGTAGCTCCGGGGAACCGCGCGCTCGGCCCTCGGCACGCAGAGACCCAGCAGTGGCGGGCGCCACTAGCGACAGGTCGGGCACGTCGAGCTCGAAGTAGAGATCGAAGTCTTCGCCGGCTCGACCCCGCACGGCCCCGCGCGCCGGGCCCCAAGCGACGCTGGCCCCCCTGAGCGTGTATTGCTTACCGTCTACGTTCGCCTCGGCCTTGCCGCTCAACCGCTGACCGCGGAGCGTGCCGCTCACCGTGTCCACCGCCAGAAACGCGACGGGCCCGGCGTCCTCGAATGATCCGCGGGTCGCGGCCCTGAACCCGCTCCGGCCGGGCCAATCGGCGGCGTTCGGGAAAAGGGACGCAGGCGACAAGTTCCGCCCGTCGATCGTGACGTCCCAAGCGGGGCGAGGCTTCCACGCCACCCAGCCGGCGGCCCGGACCATGCCGCCCAGCACGTCGGCCTCCACCTGCTCCAGAGCGATCGCGTTCGGGTTCTCCGTCGAGCGATTGCCACGGCCTCGTACCACGATGCGCGGCAACGAACGCCCGCTCACTGCGACTTGCGAGGCCTCGAGGTCAAGTAGCGCGCTGTGCGGGTCGGCAAGGTCGAGGTTCACGACTGCGGCCAGTCGCCCGACCTGGTTGGCGCCGAACGCGAGTCGCTCGCCGTTGACGCGCGCCTCGACGTGGGGTAGGGAACGGGTGCCGCCGACTCGGGCGTCGATGCTCAAACGGCCCGAGCCACCCGGCAGCGCTTCGGACAGATCGGGCGCCTCGACCTGGAGGGCGACGTCCAGACTGTCGGCCAGTTCGCCGGCGGCATGCGCGCGGTTGCTACCCCATACCAGGTCGAGCCTAGCCAGCGAAATGCTTGGCCCCGCAAGCTGGGCGGAGGCGCTCGCGCTCAGAGGTCGATCGCGCAGCTCGCCAAGGAGTGTGTCGAGCTGGGCCGTGGCGAATATGGCTGCAGAGTCGATCCGGCCCTCGCTGGCAGCCCGAAAATCGAATTGACCCGGCCACAGACTCGGATCGGGCGCCAGGCTTCCCGGGGCCAGCCCCGAGCCATTCAGCGTCACACGCCAGCGAAGCTCCGGATACCAAGCCACGGAGCCCGTCGCCTCAACGCGGCCATCCAACAACTCGGCCGTGAGTGGCTGCAGAGCCAGCGAGTCGAGGTCGCCGCGCGTCGTGGCCCGCAAGCGCGCGTTGGGCAGCTGGGGGCTCGAAAGATCGAGCGCGACGTCCGCGGAGTAGGCGGCGAGGTTGCCCGCCAAGCGCAGTTCGGCCACGTGGATGTCGAGTCCGCCGGGCGCCGCGATGGTGATGTCGCGTGCCTTACCCACCGCGACGGCCATGCCGAACGGAGGCCGTATCGGCTGACGCTGGGCGGAACGGATCGCTTCCTCCGGGGACGGTTCCTCTGGTTGGGCTGGATGGAGCCGCGCCTCGACGCCCTCGACTTCCAGGCTGTCGATGACGATTCGCCGGCGCAGCAGATTGAGTGGCCGCCAATCGACCCATAGACGGCGGACCTCGATGCTGGCCGCCCGGGTCTCGATTGTGACACGCCGAAGCTCGAGCGGGCCACGCAACCGACCGGACAGCGAATCAACGTGGACCGGGGTCGCGAGCCGATGCAATCGTCCGATCACGAGACGGGCCCCTGGCGTGGTCGAGAGAGTGAACCACAGAAAGGCCAGGCCGAGAACGGAAACAGCCGACACTGTCGCCAGCGTTCGTCTCACCCATCGCCGCCGCCATATCCTCGTCATAGGTCGGGCCCGATGATGATGTGAAGACGGAACGGGGCGCCGGATCGGCTCACGGCGAAGGCGCCGTCCAGCCGGATGAGGCCGATGGGCGACAGCCAGCGCACGCCCATCCCGGTGGCTTGCTCGAGTTTATGTGGCTTGCCGTCGAAGGCGTTACCGGCGTCGTAGAACAACGCGAGGCCCCAACTCCGGAGTACGCGATACTCGAGTTCGGCGCTACCGGTCAGAAGCGACTTGCCGCCGACCACATTGCCCGTTTCGTCGAGCGGTCCTACGGAATTGTAAGCGAACCCGCGAACGCTTTGATCGCCGCCGGCGAAGAAGCGGACAGTGGGCGGAAGATCTCGGAAGTGTGAGGTGATGATCCTACCGAGATCGAGGCGGCCGATCACCCGGACTCGCCCGCCCAATGCGCTGATCAGTTTGCCGTGCGCGCGACCCTGCAGAAACGTCGCGTCCGAGAGCGCCGCATCGTGACTGCCCTGCAACTCGAGCCGCAGGCGATAGCCGCGCCGTGAGAATATCCGGTCGTCGGCCCGGCTGGTAGACCAGGCGGTACCGGCGATGAGCAACGCCGACGTTCCGGTGTCGGCGCCGACCTCGAACCATTCCCTGTTGAAAGCGAGCGAGTACGTCTGGCGCCAGGGCCCGGGGGCCCGACCGACGCTCGTGCCCACGACGATCTTGTCGCTCTGGCTGGTCGTCGGGTCGAGGTGTGCGTATCCGGCGTAGAAGGTCAGGACTTCAGTCCGCGGGAAGCGGCTGGGGATGATGTAGCGGGCAGCGACGCTTTGCTCGATGAGCGAAACCTTAGCCTCGCCCTCGGCTCGATGGCCGCGGCGGTTGAGGCGACGCTGCTGGAACTCGAACGTGCCGCGCGGCCCCGTATCAGTGCCGTACCCCACGCCGACCTCGTAGCGTTGCGGCCTGCGTGGCACGAAATCGACGTCAATCGGCACCTCCAGCTCCTTCGCTTGGTCACGGCGCGGCTGAACCTCGACCCGGCTGAAATAGGGGCTACCGCTGAGCGCTCTTTGAAGCTCGAGTAACTGCGATTCACTGAGAAAATCGCCGCGGCGGAACGTCACGTAGCCCTCGAGCACGGCCGGGTCGAGGACGTCTTGGTTCATGCGGACGGGCCCAAACCTGAAGCGCGGCCCGGTCTCCAAGTACAGAATGATATCGGCCCGATAGTCGGCGAGGTCGATGCGTATCTCGTGCTGGGCGAAGACCGCATCGAGGTAGCCTCGATCGGCGGCCCGTTCACGGATCGTTTGCTTGCCGCTCTCGTACAAGCTGTGATGCAGCGTGTTGCCCGGAGCGAGAGGGAACCGTGACACGGCCTCGCGGAGTTGCGGATCTTCGCTTCCCGGACCCCGCACCTGGAGGTCGAGATTCCGAACCTTCAGCGGCGCGCCCGGTGCGATGCGGTAGCGCGCGGTCCACCGGTCGCCCTCCGTGATGAGCTGGGATTCCATGTGCGGTTGATAGAAACCGAACGCCTGGAGTGCCAGTCGGATCTCCTCGGGGGCGCGCGCGTGCAGTCGGCGCACCCGCTCGGGGGCCAGCCGTCCTTCGCGCGCCGCCGATCGTAGGCTGAGCCCGGAGAGGACGTTCTCGCGAACGGCACCGTTCACACCCTCCACTTCGAGCCGCACTCCTACCGTTTGGGCGGCGCAGGGAAGCGCAGCCACTAACAGAAGGGCATGAACGATCAGGGCAGTGTCGGCCGGTACGCGGTACCATGGCCGCTGCGAAGCGAGCGAGCGCATTTCTATCCTATGTTTTGACAGCCGTAACCTAACACTAAGGCACGGACAACCCCGAAACCAGAATCTCGTCGCCGTGGCCGTCCTGCTGGGTCTGGCGACTTCGTGGGTGCGGGCGACCGCCGGCCGTCAGGCGACCCTGAGACGATCAACTACCCGGAGGTGGCCCACGCGGCCAGGCTCGCTTACGCGCTGGCCGTGGAGGCCGCGAACAGGGAAGGAACGCCAAGTCAACGGCCGGAAGTGACCGGTTCTGCCAAGCCATGTTCGCACGCGAACTTTGATCAAGCCATAGGAGGCTGGACGCGTCGACGTACCAGAGCGTATTGTCTTCGCTCGATCGTGCGACGGGAAGCCCAACTAGTACCTATGCAGAACTGTTAGAAGTCCATCGGAGCCATTCAGAGCGGATCTTGCTGCCGGCCAAGCGTCGTTGGAAGGAAGATCTAGGATAATGGAATTCAAGAACAAATCGCAGGTCTTCAAGAACATCAATGTGGTGCTGGTCGCCTATATCCTGATGGCCGTTCTCGGCAGCTTGGTAGAATATATGAAGGGGGTGAAGGTTTTTGAGGGCGTAGACTACACCCATCATAACAACTATCTGATCTTCAAACACGCCTTCTATAATCTCATCGAAGGCAAAGACCTCTACGCGCTTTATCCGAATCTCTTCTGGGATTATTTCAAATACAGCCCGACTTTTGCCCTGCTGATGGCGCCGCTCGCCGTGCTCCCGGACGTGACCGGCTTAGTCTTGTGGAATCTGCTGAACGCCCTGGTCCTGTTCCTGGCCGTCAAGTGCCTCCCCTTGAAGGATGAAAAGACCAAGGTGTTCATCCTCTGGTTCATCGCCATCGAACTGCTTACCTCGATTCAAAATTCCCAGAGCAACGGGTTGATGGCGGGACTGTTGGTGTTTTCCTTCGCATTCTTCGAACGGCGCAATGTTCTGGTGGCCTCGCTGTTTATCGTTCTCTCCTTCTACCTCAAGATCTTTGGGATTGCCGCGGCGGTTCTGTTCTTGCTTTACCCGGACAAGCTGAAGTTTGTTGCTAGTTCCGTCTTCTGGACCATCGTACTAGGCCTTTTGCCGTTGACGGCAGTGTCTCCCGAACAATTGACCTTTCTATACAAGAGCTGGGCGAACCTGCTTGCCAGCGACCACACTGTGTCCTACGGATTGTCGGTGATGGGAATCCTACAGAGCTGGTTTCACCTGACGCCCCCGAAGCTTTTGATCTTGGGGCTAGGAACCATCCTGCTGCTACTCCCGTTCCTGAAGGTCCGTTCTTACAGGGATCTGCATTTTCGCTACCTGCTGCTGGCTTCGCTGTTGATCTGGGTGATCATCTTCAACCACAAAGCAGAATCGCCCACCTACATCATTGCCATGACTGGCGTAGCGATCTGGTATTTTACCCAGCCTCGCCGCACTGCAAATCTTCTTCTGTTAATAGTGGCCCTGGTGGTAACCTCGCTATCCCCTACGGATCTAATGCCCCGCTACTTCCAACATCATTTCTTCTCCCCCTACAACCTCAAGGCGCTGCCGGTAATCTTGGTGTGGTTGAAGATTCAGTATGATGTGCTGAA
>JBDHHL010000312.1:0-5725 GCA_039589375.1 Gemmatimonadota bacterium
GCGGCCGAGCTGGGCGTTTCTCCCAGGGAAGGCCGTCAAGCCCTCCGCAAGCTCTTCTCGGTCCGCGGTTTGCCCGGCTGGCTCTATCCCAAGGTCGACACCGTGGTCTCCATGGCCCCTTTCAACAATCTCCCAACTCAGTACCGAATCACCATCGACGGGGAGCAGAAGTGGTTTGCCCAGTGAGCCTTTGAATCGCTAGCGGTCTGCTGGCTCTTTCCGGGTAAGACGGTGCAAGTCGACTCTGTATGCCTCGATTGTGGTGAACCCGTACGGGTCAAGGTAAAGGACGGCAAGATTGAGTCGAGGGATCCGGAAGGGATCATCGGTTATGTGGCCCTCCCCTTTGCGAGGTGGCTGTTCAACGTCCCCTACGCTTGAAGCACCATGAACTTCTTCCGGTCGGAAGAACATCTTCGCAGGTGGGAAGGCTACCAGGAGAAGAAGGAAGGAGGAAAGATCCCCCTGGATTCACTCATGCTGCTCTTTAGTTTGCCCTACTTCACGAACCGAGGCGAGCCGGGCTACATCTCGCACTTCGGCGAGTACAATGCAGGCCTCGTGGGCGAACTCGACAATCTTCCGGATGCAGGAGACTTCTGGAAACTGCCGCCCTTAGTGAAGTCTGCCTTCAACCTGGCGAGGAAGCTCGGGCTGATGTAGGGGACCGGGACGCGGCGCAGCCGCGTTAGGCGCATTCATTGGTGGATGGACAGCTGAAGCCCACTACTATGGTGGATGACGACCCGTCGCCCTCGACCTCCCGGCGCGCTGGAGAACGTGCTGGCCGCTGGGCTGATGTGGGGTGCCTTCGAGCGCAGGTTCTTCGGGCCGGAGCGGCTAAGGCATTTCGCAGAATACTCAGGCTTCGATGCGCCGAGCCGCTACGGCGAAATGAAGGAAATACTTCTGGAGCCCGGAAGCCGAGCCAGGTGGGACTTCCTCATCGAAGAACAGCCGGCAGAACTCCTCTCGCGCGCGCAGGATCTCGCGGCGCCGTGGCCCGCGCCACCTGGAGTCGGCTGCCGTAAGATCGAAGAGCTCCAGAGCGCGGTTGAGCGCCTGATCAAAACGTTGCGTCCGGCCGCTCTCGTGGGCGCGTATCGCGCGCTCGACCTCGCTTCCGATGTGCGCCATCTGTTCCAGCAGCGTCAGCCGTGCCCACCCTCCGTCCGCGAGCTCGACGTGGACTCTTTCGGGCCCGTCGCTCATTCCTCGATCAGCTCCTCCACGATGCGCCGAATGGCGTCGCGGATCTTCGGTTCTTCCACGTCACGGGATCGGTTGCCCTGACTGGGACGGACGTTGATCATCGAGTCGAACTCTATCCAATCGTCTCTCGGCTCGCCGAGATAGAGGTTGATCCCCCAGAGGTGCTCCTGCTTTGACCCATCTTCGAGGAGTGCCGCCTCCGCGGTGGTTCGCGTCCACCCAGGCCCAAGCTCGTACGCCGACGGGTTCCCCAGCCTGACGACCGCGACCGTTAAGAGCGAATAGCACGTACGTATCTCGGGTTCTGCACGTCGCACGTCCTGTGACGCGTGACGTTTGGGGCAACGTAGCTGCGCAAGTAGGCTGCTGCAATCCGCAGACGTACGCCTGCTCGGCGCCGGCGTAGGGCTGGTGGCCTCGATGGAAAGGCGCCTTGACGGCGCGTGCAACGGGAATCCTGACGCCCCGATTCTCCTCAGAGTCTTGGTATTGTATACCATCAAAAGACCGCTCTTCTCAGTTCTACCTTCCAGGCGGTGCGACTGCCCGAGGGGGCCGCAGCAGCCCACGGCCGAGCCGACATTCATGGCGACATCAGAATGAGGCGGCGCCAAACTCGATGACGTACGTAAACCGGTCGATGTCGAAGAACCCGTAATTCTTGACCCCGGCCCGGATCCCCCAAAAATCGGTCAAGAAAGCGAGGAACTTCAGCGGGGAGCGGCCAATCTGTGCCCGAAGCTTCACTCCCGTTTCCAGCACGAAATCCGTACGTTTCACATCCACTCCACCTTCCGGCTCGGTGTGCCACTCCGCGCCCAAGGCGAAGTACGGGTCGATCCATCGTGACGCATTCGGTGGTCCACTGGCGCTGGCTGGCGCTGGATATCAGCTTTGGGAGCAGGAGGTCCCCGGTGCGAGGCTCACACCGCGCGAATGACGCGCGCTGTTCGATGAGAAGGCGCCTTGACGGCGCCTGCAACGCGAACCGGGCGCACCGATCTTTCTTAAACTCAGGTACGGCCAGGTATTGTCCGACATGGCCGCCGGCCAGCTAAGGAGTGAATCACAGCCCTATGTCCACGCCGCGCTACGCTGGGGTAGCCACATTCATGCGCACGCCGTTGGTCAGCAGCCCGTCCGAGTTGGATATCGCGCTCGTCGGTGTGCCCTTCGACGGCGGGGCAGAAAACCGTTCCGGCCAGCGTCACGGTCCGCGCGAGATTCGAAACATGTCGAGCCTGTTGCGCACCGTCCATCACGTCACCAGAACTAACCCGTACGAGCTGTGCCGTGTTGCTGACGTCCGCGATGTTCCAATTGCCAACGCCTTTGATCTTGAGGCGAGTCATGCCGATATCACGGAGTTCTACCGCGAGGTGCACGCTGCAGGGGCAGTGCCGCTGAGTGCAGGGGGCGACCATTCAATCAGCCTGCCCATTCTGCGCGCGATTGCCGCAGATACGCCTGTCGGCATGGTGCATATCGACGCCCACACCGACACCTGTGATGAGGAGTTCGGTTCTAAGTTCACTCATGGCACACCGTTCCGCAGGGCCGTAGAAGAAGGACTCCTTGATCCCAAGCGGACGGTGCAAATCGGTATCCGAGGTGCCCAGAACTCGGAGGATGGCTGGACTTTTGCTCTTGAATCCGGAATGCGGGTCATCTTCATTGAGGAGTTCACCGAGCTGGGCGTGGAGGCAGTGATTGCTGAGGCGCGGCGTGTGGCAGGGCATGGCGCCACCTATGTCTCGTTTGATGTAGACAGCCTCGACCCGGCATTCGCGCCTGGCACTGGGACGCCAGAGGTAGGTGGGATGACCACCATCGAGGCGCAGGCGTTGTTGCGTGGCCTACGAGGTCTCGACCTGATTGGCGGCGACGTAGTCGAGGTGTCACCGCCGTTCGACCCGTCCGGGAACACCGCGCTCGTCGGTGCTACCATGATGTACGAGATTCTATGCGTTCTGGCCGAAGCGGTCGCTCGACGAAAAAAGTCAGGAGGAGGAGCCGTCTAGCAACCGTCTGCGCCTTACGCCTCCAACCCGTCGCGGGAGGAGCCAACCTTACTGCCAGGGGCGACTTTGGTATATTGGCGAGAATGGAATCAGCGAAGAAAGGTAGGATTCATCGAGGCAACTCGATAATCTCAATTGAGGTGCTGCCGGATTACGTCCAGCCGGTGGTGATCAAGAAAGCTTCGAGAAGCCACGCATCCCCAGCCATTCAATCCCTGGAAGTAGAATATGAGATGACCCGGGCCCTGGACGCGGTCGAGGGGGTGCGCAAGGCCTTGGGGCAACAGTCGATCGACGATCAACCGGCGCTGATCCTCGAGTATATCGAGGGCGAAACGCTGCGGGACCACATCGCAAGCCACGCACTCGGGCTGCGCTCGAGACTGGAAATAGCCATCGCTCTGACTCGCATCCTGGCCGGCATTCATAGAGAGAATATCATCCACCTGGATCTGAGCAGCCGGAACATACTCATCGCTGGCGAAGAGCGGGCAGTCCATCTCATCGATCTCAGTTCTGCGTCCCGCATCGACGCTGATGGCCACCAGAAAGTCCAGCCCGACCGGATACTGGGAGAACTGCCCTACATCGCGCCGGAACAAACCGGGCGAGTCAACCGTGCCGTGGACGAACGCTCGGATCTGTATTCCCTGGGGGTCGTTCTCTACGAGCTCATGACCCGGCAGCTGCCGTTCGATTCAGACGACCCCGCGGAGCTCATCCATTATCATATCGCTTGGATACCGGTCTCACCGTCGCGGGTGTCGGCTGAGATCCCTGAGGTGATCAGCGAGATCATCCTGAAGCTGCTCAGTAAGCAACCCGAAGATCGATATCAATCAGCGGCCGGCGTTTTGGTTGACTTGGAGAAGTGCCTGCAGCGCTTGAGCCCGGACGGTACCATCGAAGGCTTCCCGGTGGGACAGGCGGACCATCCGGGCCGGGTCGTTTATCCTCGGAAGCTTTATGGCCGCGAGCGTGAGTTGAAGGAATTGGTGAGTGCCTTCGAGGGCGCATGCCGCGAGACGTCCTCGATGATCTTCGTCAGCGGCTACTCCGGCGTTGGCAAGACGGCTCTGGTTGAAGAACTGCAACGACCGGTATCCGAAGAACGCGGCCACATCTTGAGGGGCAAATTTGACCAATACCTGAGGACGACCCCTTACTCCGGGGTCACACAGGCTCTCGATGGGTTCGTGTCTCAGATTCTGGCAGAGCCGGAAGAGAGCTTCGGAGAGTGGAAGGAGAGAATCGGATCGGCGGTCGGTGATCTGGGGAAGGTGCTGACAGACGTATTCCCGGCCATGGAGCGACTCATCGGCGTCCAGCCCGCTGTCCCGCTGTTGGAAGGCCATGAAGCCGAGAACCGCTTCCACTATGTCTTCATGAAATTCCTCTCGGCCATTGCCGCGGAAGAGCGCCCGCTGGTCTTGTTCCTCGATGACCTGCAATGGATCGATGCAGCGTCCCTGAGGTTGCTCAGGGCGATCCGGTCCGATATCGATCAACCCGGGTTACTGGTCGTCGGTGCGTACCGCGACAACGAAGTGGATGAATCCCATCCGCTTATGACCGTTGTTGGAGGCCGGGAGGAGACGGGGATACCACTTCAGACGCTGAAGCTCGACGATTTACAGCCGGAAACCGTCGAAACGTTTCTGTCGGACGCGCTGAGGGCCCCGCACGGTGTCGAGGACCTGAGTGCGGTCCTCTACGATAAGTCGCATGGGAATCCGTTCTTCGTGCGCAGGTTGCTGACCTCTCTCAGGGAACAAGGTCGGTTCCGCTACGATCCGAAAGAGCACCGCTGGGATTGGAATATCAGCGACATAAGGGCAGCGGCGGTTGCCGATAACGTGGCCGATCTTCTGGCCAAGGCGCTTGACCGATTGCCAGAGGAAACCCGGGGCATCCTGACGCTCGCGGCCTGCATTGGCAATCGATTCGAGATCGCGACGCTTGCGAAGGTTTCGGGTCTTGCGGAGGGTGAGGTCATAGGGCTCCTCGCTTCAGGAGTGAGCGGCCAATGCGTCTTCCAGCTCGACGGTGCTTACGCGTTCGTGCACGACCAGGTGCAGCAGGCCGCATACGACTTGATCGATGCCGAGAGTCGGACCCGCAAGCATCTCGAAATCGGTCGGACTCTGCTGGCCGACACCCGGGAGACCGAGCTGGAAGAACGGATCTTCGATATCGTCGCTCATTTCAACTTGAGCGCGCATCTACTGGCCGACCGGGCCGAGAGACTGGAATTGGCGAGACTGAATCTTGTCGCTGGCCGCAAAGCCAGACAGACCGCCGCGTTTGCTGCATCAGCCGCGTACCTCAAGCAAGGGCTCACCCTATTGGGCGAAAGCGCGTGGCGGGATCACTACCGCCTGACGCTCGATGTCCATAGCGAGCTGATAGAGGTGTGTTATCTGAACATCCAGTACGAAGAGGTGGAAGCACTGTTCGACGCGATAACCGAGAACGCCAAACAGCATGTCGAT
>JBDHHL010000313.1:0-5718 GCA_039589375.1 Gemmatimonadota bacterium
ATGGACAGGAACGGCGCGCCGAACACGCAGATGGCCCAGACCTTCAGGTAGAGGCTGGAGACGTAACGGTCGAGCGTCTTCACGCGTCATCCCTCCCAACGCGCGCTTTGCCCTCCAGTAGCGCGAGCGTCACCGGTCCGAGCCGCGGCACATCGAGCAGGTCTGCGAGCTTCTCGAACGGCCCGTGTTGCTCGCGCCAGCTAACGACACGAGCGGCAAGTGATGGGCTGAGCCCGGCCAACCGCTCCAGCTCTTCTGCCGTAGCCTTGTTGATGTCGAGCAGGTGCTGCTTCAGGCAGACCGGCCCGAAGCGTGAGTCAACATAGTACCCGGCCTCCGGTCGCTCTATTGGTGGCAGGGCGAGATCGGGGTCCTGTGTCGCGGCTTCGGCGACTTCCGCGATAGGCCTCCGCCCCGTTGTCGTAGCGGCGGCAGCGAGCTTCGCCTGCCGGTACCAGGGCATGAGTCTCGCGAGCGTTAACCGTTTCGTTCCGCCCAGCGTGACGATGTAGAGTAGGATGATCCCCAGGCCCGTGAACAGGGCGTTGGGCGCCCACATCGCCCAGAACGGTGACAGGAAGCCTCGGTCGGCTATGTCCTCTCCGCCGATCAGGAAAATGTAGTATGAGGAGAACACTGTCAGGCTGACGCCGATGACCATGCCGATGCCACCGCGAGGAAAGCGCACGGCCACGGGGGCTCCGATCAGGACGAACACGATTGCCGCTGCAGGTATGGCGAACTTCTTCTGGATCTCTACCTCGTACCGGTTCATCTCGCGGCGCTGCATGTCCTTGCGAGACGCGATGCGCTCCATCCTGCTCCTGACCTGCGAGGCGAAGGCGACCGGGTCACCTTGCGGCGGCCACTCGGAGACGCGCGCGGGTCGTCGATACCTTCTTCGTAAAGCCTCCGCCTCCGGCGTGCTGCTCACGTCAGGTTGAGAGCTCGGTATCGAGTCCTGCACCTCTGACTCAGCCCGCTCATCTTCGAGGGCGCGTTTGCGGCGGTCGGTCGCTGGGGAACCTGCGTCCCGGCTCTCGGTTTTCTCGGAGACGGTATCGGGGGGCACGCGGATAGGTGTGAGCGAGCTGATGACGGTATCGACGCTGTCCTGCAACGCCGTGAAGCGCTCGTGCCGGCTTTCTATCTCCTCGCGCATCATGGCGATGCTCATCTCGCGATCGCCGCGCCAATCGGCGCTACGGCCCCGCTCGAGTTCGTTGCTCACGTCCGGAACGCGGATCACCTGCTTCTCGTAGTAGGTGCGCTGATCCATACCGGGGTCCTGCGTGTCGAGCTCGTGCATCGAGCCATCGAAGAGGGTGAGGTACAGATCGGTCTGCGTTTGGTTGAAGGCCATGTAGCCGGAATCGGCGTAGATGGTCCGGTTCACATTGGGACGGCCGAGGTCGAAGATCACCATGTCCCAGAGCACGCTGCGCATCCGGTCGATCTGGGCTGCCTGGAGGAACAGCTTCTTGTCAACGACCTCGTTGACAACCCGCTCTCGAAGCTCGAATGTGGGCCGCTTGCGGCCGATGTCGGTCAGCAGTTGACGGAGGGCGTGATTTGACTCGGGAAGTATCTTGTCGTTGAACCACACCATGCCGCCTGCCAAGATAGAAGTGGCAAACAGGACCGGCAGCATCAAACGCAAAAGGCTCACGCCGCCCGCTTTGAACGCGGTGACCTCGTTATCGCCGGTCAGCCTGCTAAAGGAGTAGAGGACCGCCACCAAAACCGCCATCGGTATGGACATGGCGGTGATGAAGGGAATCGAGAGGGCGAACACCTCGCAGATGACGTACCACGGGAGACCCTTGCCCACGAGGTCGCCGAAGCGTCTGGCAAGCTGGTTGAGCAGCATGAGACCTGTGAGCACGCCGAGCGCTGCGATGAAGGGGCCCAAGTGCTCGCGAAGAATATATCGCCTGAGTATTTTCATATACTAAGATTCGTGGAATACAGGCTTCTACTCAACTACCCTCGTGATGGTCAAAAGGTGCGCCTGAGGCATCCCGCGCTTGGCGGCGTTGCCGTCATTCTGGCTCTTATGGGTGGGCCCCAGCAAGCGGTCGGAGCCGTGGCCCTTCAGGACACGGCTGCCGCCGGGCAGCGACGCGGAGCCCAGGATACGCTTCCGCCTGTCGTCCAAGATACACTTCCACCGGCCGCTCGGGATACGTCAGCGGCCGTTCAGGACACTCTCTCGGTCGCAGACACCCTGGCCCAGCAGGATTCGGCCGTCGCTCCGCCTCCCTCACCTCGGCTGAGGATCGGCCTCAAGGAGGTGTCGCTGCCGTTTCCCGTCGACCTGGCCGCCGAGCTCCCGGATCCGATACAGCAGAGGCCCGAATTGCGGCAGCGGGTGAGTCCGTGGGGCGCGGTCTGGGCGAATCAGGTACGGGAGCAGATACGGATTTGGGAGTCCGACTATCGGATGCAGAACAGGCCGATAATCGTGGTCGCGCGTCTTGCGGAAGCGGAGGCCCTGGCTGACGCGGAAGCTTTGGCAGAGGAGGAAGCCGTCGAGGAGGAGGCGGTTCAGCAGCCGGCGGACACACTGGCCGCCCAACCGCCGCCCGAGGCGGAGACCGACCGCCCCCAGCTGCCGGATCCCGCCGACATGCTGCCGGAGGCGTTCCGTCAGTACGCCGATCTCGGTCTGGCCGTTCAGGGTCGTGTCGAACTTGGCGGGGGCTGGAATCGCTTCGAGCCCTGCAACGTCGCGTTGGCGCTCAACTGCGATCCGAGCCTGATACCGACGCTCAAGCCGGACATTCAGTTCGGGGCTCGCGTGGGCGGTACGGTAAGTGACCGCATCCATGTTAGCGTCGACTACGACAACCGCCGGGAGTTCGATGCGGCCAACAACCTCAACGTCTTCTACCAGGGGCTGGAAGACGAGATCCTCCAGCGGGTCGAGGTCGGCGACGTCGGGTTCCAACTTCCGCAGAGCCGTTACCTGACGCAGGGCATACCGGCAGGTAACTTCGGGTTCCGCACGACGGGTCAGATGGGTCCCATCGATTTCCAGGCCGTTTGGGCGCAGCAGAAAGGTGATGTGGGTGTCCGCGAACTTCAGCTCGGAGGTCGCGGCCAGGGCTTCGAGCAGACGGCCGTTACGATTCTGGATGATGCGGACTACGAGCGCGGCCGCTTCTTCTTTCTATTCAACCCGCGCGGCATCGCGGGCTACCCCGACATCGATATCCAGAGGCTGATCGCGCTCGACGCTCCCCCCGAGCTCCGGCCGGGATCGGTGGTCAAGGTTTACCGCTACGAAGTCATCGGCCGTGGCATAGGCGCCCAGGTTCCGGAAGGCTTCATCACGGCTGTGGCAGGCGCAGTCGACACGCTGCAGACGGGGGCGGGCGCCGACACCGTCGTCGCCGATACGCTGACCGGTCTGTTCCGGCCGCTCATCGACGGGGAGGACTACGTCCTCCACCGGAGCGGTCTGTGGATCCAACTCAGGAACACGCTGCGGGAGACGGAAGGGCTCGCCATCACGTATATCGCGTACGATGGAACCGAGATCGGGACCTTCGATGCGGAGGCGCAGTCAGATGCCCACAATGCCGATCCGGAGAACGTGCCGCCCCCTACGCTCAGCCTCATCAAGGGACTGAATCAGCGCCCGGGTACGGCGACGTGGTCACGAGAGATGCACCACATCTACCGTGTCTCCGCCAGCTCCGGCGTTGTCGAATCGAGCGTCGAGTTCACGATATCACAGGGCGACCCCGAGGTCGGGAACACGTTCCGCGCTTCGACGACCGGCTCGCAAGTCGAGTTCATCAAGATCTTCGGTCTCGACGATGATCCGACCGACAACCGCCTCGATGTGTCGCAACTCTATGAGGCGAGTGGCGGTACTCAAACGGCTCCAGGTCCGTCCGGGGCTTACATCGTCTTCCCGACTCTGGAACCGTTCAGGAAACCGCCGCCCTTGAAGGACGTTCCCGGCCTGTCGGGCGATCCGTTTCCGTTGGAACCGGGCGATGTGAACACGGCGATCTACGAAGAGCCGAACGATGGCGTTCGGCGTGGGTCGAACCTGTACCTGCTGACGGCTTCCTATCGACAGCGGTTCGAGGGCTTCCTCTCGACGATCTCACTCGGCGCCGGCGGCGTGAGGGAAGGCAGCGAGCGCGTCATCATCGATGAGACAGAGCTGATTCGGGGCGAGGACTATTCCATCGACTACGACGTCGGTCAGGTCGAGTTGCGCGAGCCGGAGCGCTGGTTCGGCAACAATCCGAACGCGCGGATTCGAGTCTCGTTCGAGCAGAAGCCGCTGTTCCAGCTCGCGCCGACGACCGTGTTTGGTCTTCAAGCACGCTATGGCCTCGGACAGACGGGCGAGCTCAATCTGATCGGCCTGTCGCAGACGGAAAAGACGCTACAGACACGTCCGGAACTAGGTCTCGAACCCAGTGCCGTTCGGCTGGGTGGACTCTCGGGCCGGCTGGACTTCAGGCCGGACTGGCTCACCGGCCTGGCCAATGCGCTGCCCGGCGTGAGCACCGATGCTCCCTCTTCGGTTGCCCTCGACGGCGAGATCGCCGTGTCGTTGCCGACGACGAACACACAGGGTGTGACCTACGTCGAGGACTTCGAAGGCGGCCCGGGCTTTCAGATCAATCTACTGTCGCGCGCCTGGCGGCTGGCCTCCGCCCCGGCGACAACGGCCGGCGCGGAGCCGATCGCTCCGCCCGGTTTCGGCCTCGAGAACGCGGCGGAACTGGTCTGGCAGGACCAGTACACGGTTCAGACGACGGAGGGCTCGATTCTCGTAGGCGGGCTCGAGCCGGGCCAGATAGACAGCGAGCTGCTCATTCAGGGGACGCAGCGGACCGAGCCCGTCCTCACGGTCACCGCTCGGCTACCGGAGAACCGCGAGCTTGCTCCCAATCCGAACCCGCCGCCGGTTCCGGCTTGGGGGTCGATCACCAGCGTGATCTCTTCCGCCGGTCAGGACTTTACGAACATCGAGTTCTTGGAGTTCTACGTGGCGGTGAGCGATGCGCTGGCGGACTCGACCAACCTGATCATCGACCTGGGCACGGTGAGCGAAGATGCGTTCGCCATCGATTCTCTGGGCATGCCCTCGGGACTCGGACAGTTGAACCGAGAGGTGGATCCGCCGAAGGTGTGGAGCAATGCGGACGACGTCGGACTGTGGGGGACGGGCTGTGAGGCGAGTTCCAGACAGATCGCGTATCCCCTGGGAAGCGTCAACGCGAACTGCACGCGCAATAACGGGCTGGACGATTCGGAGGACCTGAACCAGAACCAGATCCTCGACAGCGAGGACCGGTTCTTCCGCTACGCGGTCAAAGTCGGCGACCCCTCCAGCCCCTATTTCGTTCGTTTCGCCAACGAGATCGCCGGTGGCGTTCGGTTCCGACTGTTTCGGATTCCGCTGCGCAAGCCCGACCACCGGGAACGCGTAACCGACGCGGAGTTTCAGAACATCCGGCACCTGCGGCTGACGTGGGTGACGGAATCCGACAACGTCTTGATCCTCGCCAGGACCACTTTCCTCGGATCCCGCTGGCTGAAGCGAGGCGGGAACGGCGTGGTGGAGGGACTGAGCGATTCGACGACCGTAGTGACACCCGATGCTCTGGTGGAAGTCGGACCGATCAGCACGGTGGATCCGGACTACGTTCCGCCGCCCGGCGTTACCGATCAGGTGGCGAACCAGAC
>JBDHHL010000314.1:0-5716 GCA_039589375.1 Gemmatimonadota bacterium
CCAGATACCTCCCAGTTGCCGCTCCCCAAACGGTGGCGGCCGTCCACCCCTCCAGCGTACGCGGATGACCGCAAGTACGCCATCGTTATCGGCAGGCTGCGATTGACGGTGGTGAAGATTCCACCCAGCGCGCTCCGTCCATCGTTGAAGTCCTTCTGCACGCGGGCGACCCCGTAGTTGCTGAGCGGTTCGACGATGTCCTCGTGCCTATTACCTTCGCCATCGAGGACTACCGCCTTCTCTTCCGCCGTCACCGCATTAAGCACACCCACGGACCAGCCGTCTGCCGTCTTTCCCGAGAGCTTGCCGGCAGCGGCAATCGTCGTGTTCATAGGGTACTTGACGTATCCCCCACGCGGGTCCGCCGACCCCTGGGGGCTGCGACCTATGCGCCGCGAATAGAAGAGCTGCTCGAAGGAATGGTCCCCGCCACCACCGAGGCCGAAGCTGAAGATGTTGGCTCCCTCCAGGAAGAAGGGCCGCTTTTCCGAGAAGAACGTCTCGAAGGCCGAGAGGTTCACCACGGAAGGATCGGCCTCGACCTGACCGAAGTCGGGATTCACGGTCAAGTTCAGCGTCAGACTGTGGGTGAGTCCGAATCGCACATCCCCACCCACGGTGCCGTAGAAGTCCTTGCCAGTCTCGAACGGGTTTCCGTTCTGTACCGGAGTCAGGGCCTGCTGGGCGACCACGTAGGGCAGCACCTCCAGCCGACGCGGCGGCTGAATTCCGTTGATCCCCTCGAGGTCACCGAACTCCGAGACCCAGCCGGACGCGTCCTTCGCGATCGGCTTCCACTGGACAGTCTCGTTCTTTCGTTGGATTACCCTGGAGATGTTGAAGCCCCAAACCTGCTGCGAAGCCTGCGAGAACCGCAACTGCGAGAATGGGATCCTGAACTCCGCCACCCAGCCCTCATCGTCAACGCCCGCCGCCACATCCCAGACCGCGTTCCACGATGCGTCCTCGTTCGTGTCGTCGAAGAGATACTGGTCCCTCTCGACCCCCGCTGGATTCACGGCAAAGACGAACGCAGTACGACGATCGTAATACGAGTCGATGCTGACGACTAGCCAATCGGACGAGGAGAACTGATCGCGGCGCGTTAACTGCCCAACGATCTTCTCTGGCTCGCTATCGTACGCCCGGATTCCTACGTACAGCGCACCATCGTCGTACAAGACAAGAGCGACGGTACGCTCCGTGGCAGATTCACCCTCATTAGGGTCTCTCTGCGTGAAGTCTGTGATAGGCGTCGCCAGCGCCCACGCCGGATCATCGAGCCGGCCATCCAGGCTGGGTGTACCTGGGGAAGCGCGTGTTGCTAAGGCCCTATAGGGCTCCGGGTCAGGTTCCGAAGGTTCCTTTTCCTTCTCAGATGCTTCTGCTGGGATGCCTCCAAAGAGCACGAACAGCGTTGCAAGCAACGCAATTCGCCAGTTCCTCGGCTCCATCCTTGTTCCCTTACTACTCCCGGTTTCGGTCCGCAGTTGGGCTGTCCCACCCAATGGTCCCTCACCTGCATTAGACGCACAAAGCCGGGCGAGGGTTGGCACCCAACCGCCTTCTTCCTGCCACCCGAAGGCCATCCACGTCCGGGTGGCTGCCGACACGTTGAAAGCAGGGGGCCCTACGCTTGCACAGGGGGCCGGGCATACATAAGTTCGGCCGCATTATGCATCACAAGGGCCGCTTTGTGCCTGCTTCTACTGCACTTACCGGCTGCATCCAGTCGCCACGACTCTCCGACACGGTCTCAATAAAAAGAATCGCCATTGACCGACTGGCCCGGGCAGCGTTGCGACCGGGCGGTCGCTGCAAGGGGAGCTGACCGCAGATGGGGAACGAACTCGACCACAGGGAACTCTACCGCCTGCCATGGACGCTTCCAGACAATGCGATCTCATGGCTGGAACCAACAGCAGCTTGCAACCTCTACTGCGAGGGCTGCTATCGGGTCAACGACCCGAAAGGGCACAAGCCCCTC
Source organism: Gemmatimonadota bacterium (assembly GCA_039589375.1). Taxonomy (GTDB): domain Bacteria; phylum Gemmatimonadota; class Gemmatimonadetes; order Palauibacterales; family KS3-K002; genus JASFMO01. The sequence continues at coordinate 1,988 of JBDHHL010000314.1, forward strand.
GAGGAAGTTGCTCGTGACCTGGACGTCTTCACGTCGCTGCGAAAGTGCGACGGCATATCGGTGGCCGGCGGTGATCCGCTGACGCACCCGCAGGCGGTGGACATTGTTGCGATGATCGCTGAACGTGGTCTGAAGCCTATCTTGAACACCAACGGCCTGGCGCTGGATCGAGAGTTGTTGGTGGAGCTGCGGCGAGCCGGCCTCAAGGGGCTGACCCTGCACATCGACAGCAAGCAGCGCCGTCCCCACTGGAAAGGGAAGAGCGAGTTCGAGCTGAACGAGCTGCGGCTCGAGCTGGCGGAGATGATCGCGGAGGTGGGCGGCCTCTCGTGCGCCTTCAATTCGACCGTCTACGGGGACACGCTCGAGTCCGTTCCCGATCTGGTGGAATGGAGCGCCAAGCACATCGACATCGTGCACGTCATGGTGTTCATCGCGTTTCGCGCCGCCATGCTGAGCGGAGATTTCGACTACTACGTGGGCGGAGATCAGGTCGATTACGGCGTCATGCCTTACGCGTACGACGAGGTGTTGAGGGTCGACATCAAGTCGACGGACATCCTTCGCACGATTCGAGGGCGGTTCCCGGATTTCAGGCCCAGCGCATTCCTGAACGGCACCGAGCAACCGGACTCGTTCAAGTGGCTGCTCACTGGACGATTGGGGACCACGGAGAGGGTCTACGGATACGTGGGCCCGAAATTCATGGAGCTCGCACAGACGACGCACCATTTCCGCCACGGGAGCTACCTAGCATACAGTAGCCCCCGTGTCATGGGCCGCGGCCGATCGATGCTGCTGCTCTCTCCGCTCGACCGGCAGTTGCGCGGCGCGGCCAGCGCTTACCTCCGCGCCGTTGTGCTGAACCCGCTGAGGGCATTCAGAAAGCTTCGCTACCAATCGGTGATGATCATTCAGCCGGTCGACATCCTGCCCGACGGACGCCAGAACATGTGCGACGGCTGCCCGGACATGACTGTGTGGGACGGTCGCCTGGCGTGGTCATGCAGGCTGGAGGAGCCTTCGCAGTATGGAGGGTTCGTACGGTCGGTGCCTAAGAAAGCAACGTCCAAGCAGCCGCCCGAGACCCACTAGCGAGTGTCTGGAAGGCGTCCAGCGACGCTCAGTCGAGCCCTCCCGCAGCGAGCAGAGCTGTCCTCGCCGTGAGCTCACCGAACTCCATCCGGTCGTAGGCGTCGGTCAGGTTGTGTCCCACGGACACGGCTCCATGACGCTCGAGCAGCAACACTCGCGCGCCGTCGGCAACGGCCCGACCCACGGATTCGGCCAGCTCCCAGGACCCGGCCGGCATATGGGGAATCCGGGCAACTCTGCCAAGCGCGGACACAGCCTCGGGCAGCATCTCTTCTACGGGCAGATCTCGGATGCCCAGAGCCGTCAGAGCCGGAGCGTGCGTGTGAATGACGGCCCCCACGCCTACGTCCGCCAGGTAGCAGGCGCGGTGCATCGGCAGCTCGACGCTCGCGCCCGTCTGAACCTCCGCAGCGCCACGAAGTGGCACCAGCCGAATGTCCGCCGCGCTCAGACGCGCTTTGTTCACAGCTCTCGGCGTGATGTAGATGGCGTCGCTATTGTGCAGCCGGGCCGACAGGTTGCCGCAAGGCCCCGCGATGAAGCCGGCCTGCCAGAGCCGCTTACCGTGATAGCAGATCAATAGGCGCAGCGCCTCGTCATTCGCCGCGGCGGCTGGCTCCACGAGGGCTCGTCGGAAGGGCCCCAACAGCATGCCATACTCGCCGACGTGGCCGACCAGGCGCCTCGTCCCACCGATCCAGGGTGTGAGCCGCGACATTGCTACCTCCTTCTACTCCATACCTGAAATATACCGGTCTAGCCGAGGCTTGGATATGTAGCTCTGACGCCCTATCTTGGCAGGCACCTTTTCCCGATACCATTCGCCTCTCCAGGCGACCTCACGAGCAGCAGGGGGGGGCTACGCTGGCGTCACACTCCCACGGTTCGCCGTTGCCACCGGTGTTCAGAGCGGTAGTCCAGACGGTCGTGCCCGACGCCGCTGCACTTGACCAGGCAGGCTGGAACGAGCTCGAAGGACTGGTCCTCGATTCGCTCAGCACGCGGCCACCGGAGCTCCGGCGGCGACTTCGCCTCTTCATGCGTCTCGTTCAGTGGCTACCGCTGTTCCGCTACGGCCGCCCCTTCACATCGCTCAGCCCTGGCCAGAGACATCGGTATCTCAGCAGGCTTCAGGCCAGCCGCGTTCCCGCCATCCGGCTCGGATTCTGGGGCCTCCGCACGCTGGCTTTCTTGGGCTTCTATGGCCGGAGTCAGGCCGCAGAGTCTATCGGCTACCGCCCCGACCGCAGGGGCTGGGAGGCCGTGCGGTGAACGAACTCTCCTACGATATCGTCATCGTCGGCTCTGGCGCCGGTGGAGGAACGGTTGCCCAGGAACTCGCGCCGCTCTGCAAAGACGGCGTCCGCATCGCGGTACTCGAAAAGGGCCCGCGCCTGCGTGATGAGGAGTTCATCGGGTGCGAGATCGAAATGGCCCAAATCCTCTATGACGATGCCGGCGGCTTCCTGACATCTGATGGCTCGATGACCCTTGCAGTGGGCCGGGGATACGGTGGCTCGACGATCGTCTACACCGGCACGTCGCTGCTCGCTCCGGAGCGGGTGATCAAGAGCTGGAATATTCCTACGCTCAGCTTCGCAGACGTGGAGCAACGTACCAAGAAGCACATGGATCAGGTCAATGCCCACTTCCTCGAGGAAGACCTGATCAACGACAACAACCGGCTATTCGTTCACGGGTGTCGCCGGCTGGGTTACCGCGCGGAACAGTTTCCGGTCAACGTCAGGGATTGTAAGGGGTCGAGCCTCTGCAATCTCGGCTGCCCGAACGCGGCCAAGCAGGGCACCAACCGCGTTCAGCTTCCCCGCGCGGAGAATGCCGGCGTGGAGGTCGTGACCCGGTGCGAAGTGCTTCGCCTGGAGGGTCGCTCGGTGCTGGCGAGGGTGGCAGAACGAGCGCCGGGGACCGCAGGAGAACCGTCCCCGTGGCAACCGGGAGATTATCGGATTAGCGCCAAGATCGTAGTCGTCTGTGCCGGAGCGGTGCACACACCGGCGCTCCTGCTACGCTCGGATCTTCCGGCCTCCCTGCCCCGGCTGGGCCACGGATTCACCTGCCATCCCGCATTGATATTGGTGGGAGAACACGAGCAGCCTATCACGAACTTCGTCGGTCATCCAAAGGGCTTCTACCTGGACGAGTTCGCCCAGCGGGACGGCTTCATCCTGGAAACCTGCATGTACTTCCCGTTCACGACCGCGAAGAGCCTCTCGGGATTCGGCACCGCACACGCCGAGTTCATGCATGCCTTTCCCAAGCTGCAGATGATCCTCCTGCTCGCTATCGATCGCGTGGACGAGTACAACCGCGTCACGGTCGATCGCGAAGGAAGGCCGGTCGTTCACTACCGCTTCACGCCGAGGGTCAAGCGCTCGTTCGCACGCGGTACGCTTACCTCGGCGCGCATCTTCTTCGCGGCCGGGGCGAAACGTGTCCACGTGCCGATGGCGGCCTCGCCGGCGATCGAAACCAGCGGAGTCGACCGTCTCGAGTCGCTGGTAGACGAGGCGCTGGTCAGGCCTGGTACGGTCACCGTCTCGGCGGCACACCTGCAGGGCGGATGTGGGATGGGAACCGCCGCTCCCGAATCCGTCACCGACCCCTACGGTCAGG
>JBDHHL010000315.1:0-5651 GCA_039589375.1 Gemmatimonadota bacterium
TATATACGTATACGGAGGCCCGCGTGAAGAAGAAGCTCACCGTGACCATCGACGAAGATCTGCTGCCGCAAGCGAAACGCTACGCTCGGGCGCGAGGCGTATCGCTGTCCCAGTTGATCGAGTCCGCGCTGCGTGAAATGGCTATCGCGGACTACGCATCGTTCTCGCAGCGTTGGCGCGGCCGCTTCGCTCCCGCCTGGCAGGATGACGATCGATACAAGCGCCTGGCGGAGAAGTACCTTTGATCGTTCTGCTCGACACCGACATCCTTGTTGATGTGGCCCTCGACCGCGAACCGTATGCGGAAAACGCCGCGGCCTTGCTCGACGCCCTAGAGCATCGTCCCGGCAGCGCCTTCATCGCTTGGCACACCGTCTCGAACTTCTACTACCTTCTGGCACCGAAGCGGGGGCGCTCCGGCGCCAGGGCCTTCCTGGTGGACCTGAGCCGATTCGTGGAAGTGGCCAGAACGACGACCGAGAGCCTCCGCTATGCCGCGCAGCTCAAGATGAAGGATTTCGAGGATGCGATGCAGGTTGCTGCGGCGGCTGCCTGCGAGGCGGACGTCATCGCGACGCGCAACGTGCGAGACTATGCCAAGTCTCCGATCCGAGCCGCAACGCCCGGGGCGCTCTTGGACGAGCTCGTCTAGCTACGACTAGCCGGAGGACTCGGATTTCTCGCCACTAGGTAGGCAGCGTGCTACTGGGAGATACGATCAGCCGCTAGCTATGGACCATGCTCAGGCGTTTGATTGCCCGATGGAGCGTGCGACGCTATCCTCCCACTAACGTGAATACACGCAGAGCTCACCTGCACCTCTTCGCTTGGCTGCTGGCCTGCGCTGGAGGCCTCGCTTGCTCGGACGGGCCCGTTGCGGCGGTCGTAGACGTTGACTCGCTCGAGCACGTCGCGCCCGAAGAGGTGGGATTCTCGTCGGTACGATTGGATGAGGCGCGGGCATTCTCTGACGAAATCGGCTCCGCGGCCGTCATGGCTCTGCACGACAACAAGGTCTTCGTGTCCTGGGGGAACGTGGAGACGAAGTACCTGGCCCATTCTATCCGCAAGCCCCTCCTGAGCTCGATGTACGGAATCCATGTCGAAACGGGCGAGATCGACACGACGATGACGATGGCGCAACTCGGCATCGATGACTACCCGCCCAGCCTGACAGAAGCGGAAAAGCAGGCCCGCGTAGCGCACCTGTTGAGGTCACGCTCCGGCGTCTACCACGTGGCTGCCGCCGAGACTCAGTCGATGGCGAATAGGCGGCCGGAGCGCGGCAGCCATCCGCCCGACACTTACTACTACTACAACAACTGGGATTTCAACGCGCTGGGCACGATCTTCACGCAGGAGACGGGGCTGAAGATCTTCAACACCTTCAAGGTCGAAATCGCCGAGCCGCTGGGTATGGAGGACTTCCTTACAACCGACGGTAGGCTTTACTACGACCGTGAAAAGTCCATGCACCCGGCCTACCACTTCCGCATCACCGCGAGGGACATGGCGAGGTTCGGGTTGCTCTACTTGAGGAAAGGAAGGTGGAGCGGCGAGCAGATCGTCCCCGAAGAGTGGATCACGGCGTGCACTACAGCCCACTCGGTTCTCAACGCTGATCTGGGAGTCGGATACGGCATGCTTTGGTCCACGCTGACGGATGACTACCCGCTTTACGGGCCGGGCTTCTATCACTTCGGCTACGGCGGTCACATGCTGCTCGTCCTTCCCGAGGACGACCTGGTGATCGTTCACCGTGCCGACACCGATGCGCGGCTGTATGTCGCGTCACAGGACATCCGTCAATTGGCCGCGATGATCGTCAACGCACGGACCTCCAACTAGGGGCGGGCCACACCAGTCGTGGACACGTAGCAGGCGCAAGAAGGGCAGACCCGAGGTCCGGTGCCCCCTCGAGCCTGCCCTCCAAGTGTCTTGCCGGGCGCCGCGCGGCGCCGGCTTGCTCAACCTCGGCTAGCGCTCCCCGTTCCCGTTGCCGTCCGTCGCGATGCGCCGCTCGAACGCCGGCGGGTCTGGGAAGGTTGGCGGGTTCTGCCGGATCAGCCGCATCACCTCGTCGATCGCGGCCTGAAGCTGCGGGTCCCTGCCCTTCGCCAGCTCGCCCTGGTCGTCCACCACCGGAATGTCGGGATCGACGCCGTGGCCTTCGGCGAACCAGGTCCCGTCCGTCCCGTACAGTCGCCCCGGCGGCGCGGTGTAGTACCCGCCGTCGATCAACCCGTGACCCGAGGCCGGTCCGATCAAACCGCCCCACGTCCGCTCGCCGATCAGCGGGCCGACGTTCATCTCCTTGAAGAACCACGGGTACGCGTCACCGCCGGAACCCGCCCATCCGTTGATGAGCATGACCTTCGGCCCGTAGTGATTGATCGCCGGCCACGTGATCGTCAGGCCATTACGGAAATACAGCCGCGACACCATCTGCCGGTTCATCATCTCGATGAACCGATCGGGAAGCTGGCCGCCCCCGTTGAACCGTTCGTCGATGATCAGCCCGTCTTTCCTCATCTGGCTGTTGAACTGTCGGACCAGCTCGGTCTGGCCGGAGACCGCCGTGTTGGGAACGAAGATGTAGCCGACGCGTCCGTCGGTCGCCTCTTCGACACGCTTCCGGTTCGCCTCGATCCACGCGAGGTTACGCAGCCGCGACTCGCTCCTCAGCGTTTCGACCAGCACCTGGCGAGCGCCGTCCATCGACGGTCTGTTGTTGACCGTCAGCATCACCGTCTCTCCCGCCAGCCCCTCGAACGCGGCATGGGGCTCGCGACTCGCATCGATCGGCAGTCCGTTCACGGCTAGGATATAATCGCCTTCCGAGACATCGACGCCGGGCTCGGCCAACGGCGAGCGCGCCTCGATATCCCACGGCGCACCTTCCACGATGCGGGCGACGCGGTAGGCGCCGTTCTCCAGCGCCCAGTCGATGCCCAACAGGCCCACCTGGCGACGGCGTGGCGTCTCCATATCCCCGCCGCCGACGTACGTGTGCGATGCGTTCACCTCGCCGATCAGTTCACCGATCACGAAATTCACGTCCCAGCGCGTGACGGCGCTCTCCAGCATATCGCCGTATTGATCGCGCAAAGCGTCCCAGTCGAGCCCGTGCATGCCCGGATCGTAGAAGACGTCGCGGTACGTGCGCCAAACGTCGGTGAACAGCTGTCGCCACTCTTCCTTCGGATCCAGGACCATCTCCATGTCGCCGGTCGCTAGCTGCTTGTCCAGCTTGGCACTCGGCGCGATAGCGATGATCGACCATTGGCCGCGGTTCGCGACCAGCATCTTCTTGCCGTCGGCGGAGATCTCGAAGCCGTTCGCGCTGTTGACGATCGTCTTCTCCTCGCGCTCCTTCAGGTCGTAGAATACGACCGGGTGCTGCTCGTCCGACGAACCGCTACGCGGGTGGCGGTGATAGACCACCTTCCCCGAGACCGCACGCATCGAGTTGTAGTTCCCGGCCTCCGCCGGCAGGACGACCGCGCGAGTCTCGAACCCGTCGATGTCGATCACGACCTCTTTCGAGTCTTCGCCCTCGCCCTCCTTCTGCTCGCCCTCTTCCTTCTCTCCTTCCTCCTCAGCCACCTGCTCGTCGTCGTTCCGCGGCGCGAGTGGCGACGGAACGTCTTCGCGGAGCGCGACTGCGACGACGTTGGTGGTGTTGGGGTAGATCCAAGTCTGATCCATGTCGGAGTAGATCGGGCTCAGCGTCCGATTGGAGAAGTAGTAGAGGTACTTGCCGTCCGGGTCGAAGGCCGGGCCGAAGTCGCTGTAGTAGCCGGACGTCACCTGGCTGCGTTGACCCTCGTTCGTATCGAACAGGAAGATGGCGTCGTTGCCGGTCTCCAGCGTGCGCGAGTACGCGACCCAGCGGCTGTCGCTCGACCAGCTGACCTCGAAGCCCTGCAGGGCGCCGTGCAACCAGGTGAGCCCTCTGTCGACCTCGGTCATCCGATCGCGGTCCACGTCGTAAACCCGGATGATCTGAGCGTTGTCTATGAACGCGATCTTCTTGCTGTCCGGAGACCAGTACGGCCGGTAACGGTAACCGGCCCCCATGCTTGTCAGCGTCCGCTCTTCACCCGAGCCGTCCGCCGCGCGGATCACCAGCTCGTACTCGCCCGTCTTGTCACTCCAGTAGGCGATGTTCTTTCCGTCCGGCGACCAGGCGGGATAGCGCTCGGCCACACCCGAGGTGTGCGTCAGCTTCCGAACCATCCCGTGCTCGGCCGGGACCGTGAAGATCTCGCCGCGTGCCTGAAAGACGGCCCGCTTGCCCGTCGGCGAGATGTGCGCGGACTGGATGAGGTTGCCGACGCTCTCGGTGCGCTGCCGCCGGCTCGCCAGATCCGTCACCACGCTCACGTCCACTTCGCCGTACTCTTCCGTGTCGAGACTCAGCAGGTAGAGACGGCCACCGGCCTGGAAGACGATGTCGGAGGGCCCGATCCCCGGGAAGGTCACGTCGAACTCGCTGAAGCGCGTCACCTGCCGCATCTGACCGCCGTCGACCTCCATCGCCCAGATGTTGTTCCGTTGCGCGGGTCCGCGATCGGAGAGGAAGTACAACGTCTGCCCGTGCCACATCGGCTGGGCATCGTTGGCGTCGCTGTTCGAGATGTTGCGGGCATCGAGGCTACGAAGATCCATCAGCCAGATCTCCGGCGCCATGCCTCCTCGATACCGCTTCCAGTTGCGGAATCCCCTATCCTTCGGCGTGTAGGCCAGCTGGCGGCCGTCTGGCGACAGCGTGCCGAACTCACCGTACGGCACCGGCAGCTTCTCCGGCAGTCCGCCCCGAGCCGATACGAGGTACAGCTGATTGAACCGTTGGACGCCGCTCTCGCGACTCGAGGCGACCAGCAAGCGCTGGCCATCGGGCGACCAGTCCACCAGCCGGTCGCCGCCCGGATGGTACGTGACGCGCAGCGGCTCGCCGCCCATAGATGGCACTACGTACACGTCCGTGTTGCCGTCGTAGTTACCGCTGAAAGCGATCATCGACCCGTCGGGCGAGAACCGCGGGAACAGTTCCTCGCCTGGGGGCGAGCTCAGGCGCGTGGCGGTACCGCCCGCCTTCTCGACGACCCAGATGTCACCGGCATACACAAACGTAATGTGCGTGTCGGAGACGTCCGGATACCGAAACATGCGGGCGTCCACCTGCGCCAGCGCCGGCGCAGCCGTCAACACCAGCGCGCACACAGCGAACAGAACACGCTTCATGGGTTCAGCTCCGTTCCTTGTTCTTGGGATGTCGGCATTTGACAAGAGACTCATCTCAAACCCCTACGTCGAAGCCGCGAATTTGTGTCAATTCATGAGGCCTCGCCAGAGCGACCTCTATCCTTTGACTCGAATCGGTTCGGCAGGCATATTCGCGGCCGTGAAGACACCCATCGGAACCTACGCAGTCGTGCGCGGCGTGCCCCGCACCTTCGACCAGGCGATCACCCCGACCGCACCCGGCGAACCCATAGACGTCTCGCTCGCCCGCGAACAACATTTCGCCTACTGCTCGGCTCTCGAGGCGGCCGGTTTGAGGCTGATCAGGATCCTATCTGACGATCGCCTTCCCGATTGCGTCTTCGTCGAGGACACCGCTGTCGTTGCCGGGGAGAAGGTAGTGA
>JBDHHL010000316.1:0-5640 GCA_039589375.1 Gemmatimonadota bacterium
AGCTCGCCGGGTCGAGAACAGACGGTTGGAAAGACAACGGAGCCCCAGTGGGTGCCGCCCAGACACTTCCGTCCTGCGGTTGCCTTAGCGTGACGCTGCCGGCGACTCCACACTGGCCTTCCAGAAGCCGAGCAGGTAGGGCTCGTATTTCTCCGGGTCGCGCCGATAGTCTTCGGCCCACGAATCGAAGTCGGGCAAGGCCATGTCGCCAAGTAGCTGTTCGACGAGTAGAGCTGCGAGGTCTTGGAAGTTCAGTGCGCCATTAACGGCGCCTACCCTCTTCTCGGCCGCTTGAGCGAGCTCGAACACGCGCTCCTCTTCGAGTTCCAAGAAGACGTCACACACTCGAGCGGAGCAGTAGTCGTAGTACTTCGCCCTGAGGATATCCTCCGGCTCAGCACTCGACCCCTGAGGCCTCCGCGGCTCGCCCTTTCCCGATCGCCGCGCCATACTCCCCCTCCTCCATAAAGGGCAGCCAGACCGCGTAGTCGCACTTGGCCACCTGCGCTCATGCTAGCGCTACGATGGCTAAGGGTCAAGGATTTCGGCAGAGCAGTATCCGCGGGGTGCGCGTGAGCCTAGAACCGCGATAGCAAGCGGCGTGGGCGCGCCTAACTCACCTCTGCAGAAGATGCTAGCGGGGATTCAAGAGGCGGTGGTGATGATCGCAGCCAGGGTCTAGCTCCCTGCAAGCGTGTGAAGACCGCCTGCCTGACCAGGCCGTATGCCAAGACCTTCTCGATGAACTTCGGGTCGGTTCGCTGAACTCGCTCCACCTCGTCCGCCAGTTCGGCAGGCAGATTGACAACGATGTTCACTGAACGAGACTCTGTCATCCGGCTGGTCCTTCTGATTTTGGGCGTACTCTACCCGGCCCTTTAGGCTACGCGATTTTCGAATTTATTGGAATGGGCCGCCCGCTATGAACTAACCCCCGTAGTCCTCACGAACAGCAGTGCTTATCTCGAAGCGGGACCATTATAAACAAGCTCCCGACGGCAACGCAAGCCCGACGGCTTTCGAACAAGCGTTCGGCGCCTGAACTGGAAGTGATTGCTATATAAATAGTTACGGGAGCATGCTGCCTGCGAGGGATGGCCGGATTTTGCACAAACTTCTGATGCAAAGATTTCACGTTTTTGTTACGCAAACTCTTACTTCACGCCAGTTCCGCGTTTGAAGTTCTCATAAGCGAGCCATTCGCGCGTGCCTATTTGGAAAAAATTTGCTCACCGCTAGAAACTCATTTCACAGTAGCTCTAATACCTCTCGAACATCGTTGGCATCGGAGCGACAGGCGGACCACAGATCGCCCACCGTTGCGAGTCGCGCGGTCATGGTTCGCAGGGTGAAGTCCTCCGGAATGATCTCTTGCTCCAGTTCCTTCCAACTCAGCGGCGCCGATATCGTTGCACCGGCCCGAGGTCGCACCGAGTAGGCGGAGGCCACAGTAGCGCCACGACGGTTCTGAAGGAAGTCGAGGTAGACGCGCGCGCCTCGCTTCGACACAGCCCGCTGTACGGTGGCGAGATCGGGGTGGGAGCGGGTGACGAGGTTCGCAACGAGCTCCGCCAGCAACCGCCCAGTCTCGTAGCTCGTGTCCGGCTGAAGCGGGACGACCACGTGAATGCCGCTAGCCCCCGACGTCTTGGGGTATCCGCGGATTCCCAAGCGCTGCAGTTGCTGGCGCACAGCTAGAGCCGCCTCTCGCACGGCGGCGAATGGCACCCCGTCGCCCGGATCAAGATCGAGGATGGTATAGTCGATGTCCTCGAGCGTGCCGAAACGAGACGGCCAGATGTGTTGGGAGATGGCGGCAAGCTGTGCCGTGTAAAGCAGCGTGTATAGATCCCCGCCTATGACGCGCTCAACCTCCTCACCCTCCAGATTCAGGACGACGGTTCGGACACCTTCAGGGACGGAACCTAGCACGCGCTGCTGGTAGAACATCTCGCCGGCTACCCCATCGGGATAGCGCTCGAGGGTCAGCGGCCGGCCGTTCACCACCGGCAGGAGTGCCGGCGCTACGGACACGTAGTAACGCAGCAACTCGCCTTTGGTGGCCCCGATGTCGGGCCAGAAGACCTTCTGCAGGTTCGTCACCTTCAATCGCCGGCCGTCAACATCGAGGTCACCGTCCCGCCCCTCCATCTCCAGGGCTTCGAGGGCCCTGATCAACGACCGCGCTTGCTCTGTAGGCTCGACGGACGGGCCTTTGCTGGCCTCCGTCCGGCCCTCCTTGGACACGAGCGCTGCCTCGATGTCCGACCGCAATCCCAGAAACACAGGTTGTCTCAGCCGGCCTTCCCGCGTCCACTCCAGGAACTTCACCTCAGCGACCAGTTCGGGCTCCACCCAGTGGGCTTCCTGGACGTCGTCCGGTATTGTCTCGAACGGACGTTCGTCCTGAGACAGCAAAGCCAGCTTCCCAGAAATCGAGCGTAGGGTCTTGTCGTTGAACCCCGTGCCCACGCGGCCTGCGTAGCGCAGCTGACCGCCCGGCTGGTCATGGTAGCCCAAGAGCAAGGCCCCGAACCCCTGACGACCGCCTTGTGGGTCCGTCCATCCACAAACGACGAACTCCTGTCTGGCCAGCTCCTTCACTTTGAGCCAATCCTGCGTTCGCTCACCGGACCGATATCGACTCTTCAAGCGTTTGGCGACTACGCCCTCGTAGTCCTCCCGCCGCGCCCGATCTGCCATGGCACCGCCGCTCGCGACATCGTGTGTGACGTAGTGCAAGCGGTGGCCAGCGAGTCTCAACAGGGGTCGAAGCCTGTCCTTGCGGTCGGAGAGCGCTAGATCCCGCAGATCCTGACCATCCAGCCACAGCACATCGAAGAGGAACATTTCGGCGGGCTGTGCCCTGGCTTGGCGAGTGATCTCCGCCGGATCTCGCAGGTTGAGGCGCGGCTGCAGGTCTCCGAAGCTGGCCGCCTCACCGGCCTTCGCGGCGATGATCTCCCCGTCGACGACGAATTCGCAGCCGGCGCGACGAGCCAGCAACTCCATTGCCTCAGAGATCTCAGGAAACGTCGGGTCCAGACGCTGACCTCGCCGCGAGAAGAGCTTCACCGTCCCGGACGGCCGAGCCCAGCCGATAGCCCTCACGCCGTCCAGCTTGAGCTCGAAGCACCACGCCTCCCCCTCGGGCATCGCTTCGCCCCGCTGCGCCAGCATGGGGCGGATATCCACAGGGGGCGCGCCCCGTTCATCGCTATCCCGGTCGGGCGGAGCAAGCGATTGGTCCTCCACAGTTCGTCCGGAGAGGACAGAGTCTTGGAACCTCTCAACCAGGCCGTCCGGGCGGCCCGGCTCGGCGTGGAGATCCTTCTTCTTGATTAACAGCCAGTTATCAGCCGCGTCGCTGGTCTTCATGCGGACGAGCGTCCAGCGGCCGCGCATTCGCTCGCCGTCGAGAACGAAGTCGAGCTTGCCGTCACGGACACCCTGCGCCAGCGCCTCGTCCGAGTCCGGCGTTTCGCCTACGGGCTGGTAGCGGCCTCGGTCCCAGATGATTACCGCGCCTGCTCCGTATTCCCCTTTCGGGATGTTCCCCTCGAAGTCCCCGTACTCGAGCGGGTGGTCCTCCACGTGAACGGCCAGGCGCTTGGTGTCCGGGTCCGCGCTGGGCCCCTTCGGTACCGCCCAACTTACCAGCGCGTCGCCGATCTCCAGACGGAAATCGAAATGCGTACGGCGCGCCGCGTGCTTTTGCACGACGAACCGGCGCGCCGTCTCCGGCGCGTCCGTCCGAGCGTCTGTCCCAGCCGGCTCCGGGGTACGGGAGAAGTCCCTCTTCTCCTTGTAGTGCTTGATGTCGCTCAACACTCACACCAAAGGGCCTGTCGACTACCCAGTCCCTTCCACGGCCTGCGGTTTCGCATCCGCCTGGCGCTGTTCCGCCCTCTGGATGCTCTCCTTCAGCCGAGCCACGAGGTCGACCACCTCCGTCTGTACCGCCTCCTCCACTTCAATCTTCGCGATCTCCCGACCCTCGATCTTGGCGCGAATCCGCTCGAGCAGTTTCTCGTTGTACTCGTCCGCGTAGGACTCCGGATCGAATCCGGTCGACAGCTGCCCGATCAGCTGATGCGCCATCTCGACCTCCTTCTCCGTCAGCCCTTCTTCCTTCGGTGTGTCGACGTGGTCGAGGGGGACAAGCTCCTCGTTGAACCTCATCAGGTCGAGAACCAGTACCTCACCGACGACCTTGACCGCCGCAAGATGCTCCCGATTGCGGAAGACGGTCTTCGCAACCGCAACCTTGCCGGTCTCCCGCATCGCCTGGCGCAGCAGCGCGTACGCCTTCTCGCCGCCAGGCTGAACCGCCAGGTAGTAGGGCTTGTCGTAGAAGCGGGAGTCGATCTCCGACTCGTCCACGAAGTCCAAGATGTCGATGGTTCGGGTGACTTGGAGCGCGACTTGTTTGAAGTCGTCTTCGTCCATGATCACATAGTGGCCAGGCTCGTACTCGTACCCTTTGACAAGCGCCTTGTACTCGACCGGCGCCTCGTCTACTTGCCGCACACGCAATGTCTTGATGGGTGAATTGTCCTTGCCGTCCAGCATGCGGAATTTCGGGGCGGTGTCTTTCGTGGCGCTCTCCACCCGAACTGGTATGTTGACCAAGCCGAAGCTGATGGCGCCTTTCCAAATAGTGCCCATAGACGCAGGCCTCCCAGAGAAGTCGTTAACCGGTCTGAAGATACAAGATCGGCCCTTGCCCGGCAGCCTGGCCGGGCCGCCGGGTTTTTCCACGCCGCCGGCCGGCGCCGTGGAAAACCGCGGGTTGTACCCGAGGAGGGCCCAGTCATAGGCTTTCTCCAGAACGGTTATTCCACATTCAGGCGCCACAGCTGGCTGATGATCGGGCTCCGGGCAAACGTATGACGGCGCCGACCGGTTCCCGGGCACCCGCAAACGCGCCGAAGCCGGGTCTATGCTCAGACGGGTTGGCTCAGCTGCATCGAGCCCAGAAGAAGTCCCAACAGAGCGCTGATCAAAACAACGAAGACTAGAAAGGCGAGGAGGGGGACCAAGAAGCCCACGGTTGCTCGTCCGTTCGTGGTCCTCTGCACCTCCCGGACAGCCACATAGACCAGCACCATTCCCCAAACGAGGCTCAGGAGGGGTCCGAAGAAGGGAACGATAGCGAACACGGCCGGGCTGGAGGCATACGCGACGGCCCGGAAAGTGGCCTCGAATCCCTGTCGGCCTGCCCCAACCACCAGGAAGCCGATGTGTATGATGGCCACGCTCACAAACAACAGCCCGACATAGAGCGGGATCATGAATGCGAGGCCCACGCAAAGCGTCACCAGGCCGCCTACCAGCTCAACCACCAACCCTTGTTCCAGCGTTCCGCTCAGGGCCCCCTCGACCATTCCCCAGTAGAAGCCGAAGAATAGGCCAACGAGGGTGGCCAGAACCGCATAGCCGAGTGGCGAGCCGTAGCCGCTGCGTGGCGGCAGGGCCCTGAAGAACTCTACGGGCCTAAATGTGCTTTCTCTCCAGGTCAGCCATAGGGCCGTGAAGAAGCCGAACGCTCGCCAAGCCTCCCAAGGGGGTGCAGAGACGGCGACGGGCGCGCCGGCGGCGGTTGCCTTTGCGACGGGAGGCTCGGGCGGCGGCGCCATT
>JBDHHL010000317.1:0-5609 GCA_039589375.1 Gemmatimonadota bacterium
GGTGTGCTCGAGCGATGCGAGCGTCGTGAATAGCTCGCGACGCTTGCGCCCGGAGCGTGGGGGAAACCCGAAGAAGGTGAACGGTTCCGGATCGAGGCCCGAGGCGACCAACGCGGCCAGGGTCGCCGAGGCGCCAGGAACCGGCACGACGTCGGCCTCGGCGTCCAGAGCCGCGCGCACCAGGCGCAGGCCCGGATCCGACACCAGCGGCGTTCCAGAATCGCTCACCAGCACTACGGCCCCACCGGACGTCAGTTTGGCTTGAACCTCGTCTGTACGGGCCGCCTCGTTGTGCTTGTGATACGACTTGAGAACCCTCTGCCCGATATCGTAGTGATCGAGCAGGATCCGGGTCCGCCGCGTGTCCTCCGCCAAGATCAGGTCGCACGAACGCAGCACGTCCACGGCTCGAAACGTGAGGTCGCCCAGGTTCCCGATCGGAGTACTGACGAGGTAAAGGACACCTGCTTCTGACATGCTAGCCGTGCCTCTCTCGGCGTTACTGACTCGAGTGGCCAACAAATAACGCCTCCGCAGCTGACCTCGCCCGCGGAGGCGTCACCCTATTCTATGGCGGCCGGCGATTGCCTATGGGGCGCAAGCCGCGTCCGGCCGCGAACCTCTCACCCGAGGTGCTGTTTGAGCTTCAGCTCCAGCTGCTGCTTCGGAACGGCACCGATGACCGTGTCCACGTGTTCTCCGTCCTTGAAGAACAGAATGCTGGGAATCGACCGAATGCCGAAGCGCACGGCCGTCCGCTGACTGCTGTCCACATCGAGCTTCGCTACTTTGACCTGGCCCTCATATTCCCTGGCCAACTCATCCACGATGGGTGCGACGAACCGGCAGGGGCCACACCAAACAGCCCAGAAATCGACCATCGCCACGCCCTGTGTCTGTTCAACCTCCTCGGCAAAGTTCTCGTCCGTGACTTCAAGAACCGCTGACATTTGGATCTCCCGTCCCTCGCTCTAAGGTTCCAGCCCTGATACGAACCGCTGCCGTTGTCTCGACACAGGCCTCTTCATCGTCGAGGCAATATATACTAATCTATCGCGACAGCCGGTGCACCCCTTGCCCGGCGCCTCGCGCAACGCCGGCGAAAGAACACTGATCCACGCGAGAGGGTTCCCATGGATTCCGAGGTTCGCATCGAGCACATCGCCATCGCGGTCAAGGACCTCGACGAGGCCGTTTCCGTCTTCTCGTCGATTCTCGGCCATCCCGACGCCGGCCGCGAAGTCGTCGAATCGGAGCAGGTCAACATCGCCTTTTTCCACCTAGGCTCCGCGCGGATCGAGCTGCTCGAGCCTACGGCCGAGGACTCGCCCGTGGGCCGCTTCCTCGAGCGTCGGGGGCCGGGCCTGCATCACATCGCGCTCGCAGTTCCAGAAATCGAACCCGCGCTCGCTCGCTGCCGCGCCGCCGGGCTGCAGACGGTCGGCGAAGCGCCAAGAACAGGCGCCGGCGGCCGGCGGGTCGCTTTCCTCCATCCGGGCAGCACCGGCGGAGTACTGCTCGAACTCTCAGAGGCTCCCTAAGGGGCGAACTGTAGACTGACCTCTAGCCCGCGGTACCGCCCGAGGCTGTCCGAGGAAGTACTGTCCTATCGTCGACTACGAGGTTTGGCGAGGCTGTGTGCGCTTCAGCACGTCATGTTCGAAACGTCGATCTGCTGAATGAACCACCGCTCGCCGCGGCCCAAGACGACCCGGAACGGCAGCGTCAGCCTCTGCTGGCCGCGAGTCAACTCGACGCTCACCACGGTGCTCTTCGTTTGCCAAGCCTGCGGGTCGGGTTGCGTTATGATGCGGAACACGGTCGGTCGCATGCACGCCGAGAGCACGAGCATCCGGCTGCGGACCTCCTCCGCCGAGTGACTGCGCCTGATCGAGCCCTCCTCGGTCCCGAAAACGTTCGCCATCCGCTCGTACGCCCGATCGGCGGTCGTGAACTCGCCGACCGCTTTCGCCCTCTGCGCCTCGGTCGCCGATGACATGAACACTTCCACCGCCTGCTCGGGCGATGCGGCGCCTTCGTTCTCCGGAGACACCGATCCACCTCCACCACTGCAGCCGCCCAGCGCCACTACGAGCGCGGCTGCAACCGCCACTCGATCGATAATACGCACCTGACGCATCTCCCGGTCAAAGGGAAAGGGGGTGCCAACTACCAGACGCGACACCTCCAGTTTACAGCACGGTCGCCGCGGGCTGCTAAACCCGACGAAAGCTCAGCCGGCTCTCACCCGGCAGGCGATCGACGATAATGCGGTCGCCCTCGCCAAAGTTACCCTCGAGAAGCGCCGTTGACAGCGGGTTGAAGAGCAGACGCTGAAGCGCGCGCTTCAGAGGCCGGGCCCCGAATGCGGGGTCGTAACCCTCTTCGGAGATCAGGTCCCGGGCCGCATCCGTCACCTCCATGGACAACTTGCTCTCGGCGAGTAGCTGTTGCCCTCGCTCGAGCTGGAGGTCGACGATCTGGCGCAGCTCCTCCCTGCCCAGCAGCTTGTACACCATGATGTCATCCACGCGGTTCAGAAACTCCGGCCGGAACGTGGCGCGGAGCCCATCCCAAACGCGCTTCTCGATCTCGCTCCACTCCTCCTCGTCCTGCAACTCGAGAATCCACTGACTGCCGATGTTCGACGTCATGATCAGAACGGCGTTCCGGAAGTCAACCGTTCGGCCGTGACTGTCGGTCAGTCTACCGTCATCGAGCACCTGCAGCAGGATGTTGAAGACATCGGGATGTGCTTTCTCGATTTCGTCGAAAAGGATAACGCGGTATGGGCGTCGCCGCACCCGCGCGGTAAGCTGGCCGCCCTCCTCGTAGCCGATGTACCCCGGCGGCGCTCCGATGAGCCGCGCAACGGCGTGCTTCTCCATGTACTCCGACATGTCGACCCGCACGAGCGCACCCTCGTCGTCGAACAGAAACTCCGCTAGCGCTCTCGCCGTTTCGGTCTTGCCAACGCCGCTGGGGCCGAGGAAGATGAAGCTGCCGACGGGTCGGCCGGGGTCCTGTAGCCCGGCGCGGTTCCGTCGCACCGCGTTGGCCACAGCCACGATCGCCTCGTCCTGGTTCACTACCCGCTTGTGCAGGTGATCCTCCAGATGCACCAGGCGCTCGCGATCGCTCTCCATCATCTTGGTCACCGGAATGCCGGTCCAGCGCGAGACGACCGCTGCCACGTCCTCTTCGGTGACTTCCTCCTTTAGGTACTTGGACTCCTCCTGCAGCTCCGCGAGCTTCTCGCTGGCGGACGCGAGTTCATTCTCCATCGCCGGAGTCTTGCCGTAGATGATCTCGGCAGCCCGTTCGTTCTCGCCGGCTCGCGTCGCTTGCTCCGCCTCGGTGCGCAGTGTCTCGATCAGACCCTTGAGCGTACGGATGTTCTCGATCGCTTCTTTCTCGGCCTGCCACTTCGCCTTCATGCCACTCGAACTCTCACGCAACTCGGCCAGCTCCCTCTCGAGCCGCTCGAGCCGCTTTCGGCTCTCTCGGTCCTCTTCCTTCTGCAGCGCCTGTCGTTCGATCTCGAGCTGAACGATCCGCCGTTCGACTTCGTCGATCTCTAGCGGCATCGAATCGATCTCGATCCGCAGCATCGAGGCCGCTTCATCGATCAGATCGATTGCCTTGTCCGGCAAGAAACGATCAGCGATGTACCGATTTGAAAGGCGGGCGGCGGCTACGATTGCGCCGTCGGTGATCCTCACGCCGTGGTGGACTTCGTATCGCTCCTTCAGGCCTCGGAGGATGCCCACGGTGTCTTCCACGCTGGGCTCGGACGTGTAGATCGGCTGGAACCTGCGCTCCAGCGCCGTGTCCTTCTCGACGTGCTCGCGATACTCGTTCAACGTGGTGGCGCCCACGACGCGCAGCTGCCCCCGGGCCAGCAGCGGTTTCATCATGTTGCCGGCGTCGACGGCTCCCTCCGCGGCACCCGCACCGACGATATTGTGGAGCTCGTCGATGAAGACGACGTACTGGCCTTCGCCTTCCGAGACCTCCTTGAGCAAAGCCTTGAAGCGCTCCTCGAACTGACCTCGATACTTTGTGCCGGCGACCATGCCGCCGATGTCTACCTGGATCAGCTGCTTGTTTCGAAGCGTCTCCGGCACATCACCGTTCACGATCCGTTGAGCCAGACCTTCGACTATCGCCGTCTTCCCCACGCCCGGCTCGCCGATCAGGACCGGGTTGTTCTTGGTGCGCCGGGAGAGCACCTGGATGACTCGGCGGATCTCTTCGTCACGCCCGATCACCGGGTCGAGTTTTCCGCGCCGCGCCATGTCCGTGAGGTCGACCGTGTAGCGCTGGATCGTCTGGTACTTCTCCTCCGCCTCGCGGTCGGTGACTCGATGCGGGCCCCGCATCGCCTGGATCGCCTGCAGCAGACTCTCGCGCGTCGCACCGAGCTCGCGAAGCAGAGGCCCCGTCGTGCTCGCCTTGTCCGACGCCAGTGCCAGCACCAGATGCTCGCTGGAGATGAACTGGTCCTCCAGTCCGCGCGCTTCGCTGTCCGCAACGTCGAGGACCTGAACTAGCTCGCGCGAAGGTGCCGCCGGTGCACCACCCTCCTGACGAGCCAAACGCTCGAGCGCCTCGTTCACACTGCGACGCAGCTCATCTGACCGGACGCCGACCCGGCCCAGAATCGGCCCCGCCACTCCGCCTTCCTGGTCCAGCAACGCGGCGAGCATGTGCACGTCCTCGACCGCGGGATTGCCCCGTCCGGCTGCTAGAGCGATGGCGGACTGCAGAGCCTCGCCGGCTTTGACGGTCAATCGATCAAACGAAATCATCTATGTCCAACCCCCTTGTCAGCTGTGCCAGGCGCGGCCTGGCCCGAGAGGCGGGCCGTGGCGAGCCGTCATATTGCATGGCGTGTCGGCACTTTTCCGGTGGAGAAGGCGGCAACTCGCGTGCCATGCTTTACTGTCAATTTGGCAGTTACGATGCGGGCGCTGGGTATGGGATTCGCGGGCGCGGGCGAGGACGCGGGCACGGACGATGGCGAAAGCGACGGGGGGAGACGTCAAGCACTCGCAGGGCCAGCGGGGACAGAAGGGACCGTCGGTCCCTGCCGCCCGCTGGCTTGGAGTCTACCGATGATGGCCTGACCGCGACGTCAGTCGACTTTGACCTGCTGGGTCTCGTCAGCGGCGCCGACTTTCGGCAGCCTGACCTTGAGCACCCCGGCCCGGAGCGCCGCCTGGATTCGGCTACGGTCAAAGGCGGTCCTCATCTTGAACCGGCGGAAGTAGCCCCAAGGAAGCGCGCTCTCCCGCTCCACACGATCCGCGACCCTTCCTTCGATGATCAGGTCTTCCTGGTCCAGCGTCACCTCGAGGGCGCTCTTGGCGACGCCCGGCATGTCGGCGAGAACCACCATCTCGGACTCGGTGCTATAGATGTCGACCGCCGGCCGAGCGTAGCGACGCCGGCGGAGTCTGGCCTCGCGCTCGCTGGCGGACGAGCGCGATTCCTGCACGTCCCGGAGTTCGTCTCTACCGGCGTTACTCATCTTTGTCTGCTCCCTTTTCCTCTTCATCCGGCGCGGGCTCGGTCTCCTCCCAAGGCATGGCGAACGGCTCTTCGGG
>JBDHHL010000318.1:0-5581 GCA_039589375.1 Gemmatimonadota bacterium
GTCGGCCCGGCCCTATGCCACTCACCAGAACCTGAATCTGAACGCCATATATCGACCGTTCACCAAGCTGTCGGTTACGCTGGACGGCGAGAATACGGCGGATAGGGTTCGCTACGCTCACCGGATTGCCGCGCAGCAGCGCATGGGACCGGTGCATATCGCGCTTCCCAGCGATGTCGCGCGGTCACCCGATCGCAGGCAGGAGGGCGGGACGGGTACCGGTCTTGAGATGCTGCCGAGTACAGGCACATCAGACGGTGACATACGAGAGATCGCGGCCGCGATACGCGGCGCGCGGCGGCCGATCCTGCTTCTGGGCATCGACCTCGATCCTCACGGGGATTGCGCTAGCGTTGCACGCTTCGTAGCGAAACTCGGCGTCCCGTTCTTTGTTACGCCGAAAGCCAAGGGCGTCCTTCCTGAAGATCATCCGCTCTTCGCCGGAGTCTGCGCCGGGGTGGCCGCGGACAAGGTCGTGCTTGAGTTCCTGGAACGCTCAGATCTTCTAATAGGATTAGGATTCGACCCGGTCGAGTCGGACAAGCTCTGGCACCGGACGCTGAAGCTCATCTCGGTCGGCCCCGTATCGATTGCAGCGGGTGCGTATACGCCTGAGCTGGAGTGCGTGGGCGAGATTAATGTACTCCTTCCGGCACTCTGTGAGGCCGATCTCGGTCGTAGCGAGTGGTCCGATGTCGAGTTGGGCCGGTTTCGCGATCGGTTAGTCGACGCGTTGCGTCCTTCGGAGAAGTTGCAGACGGGTCTGTCACCCTACGAGGTCACTCAGCGGCTGCGCGAACTTCTTCCGCGCGAAACCATCCACGTTACCGATGTCGGCTCGGTCAAGTTCGTCACCTCACAAGCATGGAAGACTTACGAGCCTTTGACGTTCCTCACGTCGAACGGTTTGTCGTCCATGGGCTACGGCCTTCCGGGAGCGATGGCGGCCAAGCTCCTGTTTCCAGACAGGACGGTTCTCTGCACGACGGTGACGGCGGATTGGGGATGACGCTTTCCGAGCTCGAGACGTGCGCACGGTATGGACTCCACTTCATGACCGTCGTATACAACGATAGCGGCCTGAGCCTGATAAGAGTCGTGCAAGAATACAGGGGATACCCGAACTACGGAGTCGGCTTCGGTGCCGTCGATTTCGCGGCCGCGGCAGAGGCTTTCGGTGCTTGGGGCGCCCGTGTCGAAACCCTCGAGCAACTGGACACGGCGGTCAGTGAGGGTCTGGAGATGCGGCGCCCGGTAGTCGTTGATGTTAGGATCGATCCGGCCGAGTACCTCGCGCACGCTGCTCCGGCATCTTGAAGCTGAACAGTCGCCTTCTGGCTCCTGCCCTTTGAAGACACTACAAGGAAGTGAGCAGTCCAGGGGCCTCTTCGCGGACTTGGCGTCGATGGCGCGGCGCACCTACCGCGAGAGCGTCCTGACGCCGAGATGTCACGTTCGGGTCTCGTGATCGACCTACAAGATGAGCACTGATTGGACCGATAGGGATAACGATAGCAATTCTCATGGTAACGGTCTGCTTCGCCGACGTAACGCTTCGTTACCCGTCAAGAAGGGCCGACTGAGCGATGGAGCGAGGAAAAGCGCTGGTTCAAAAGCGGTAGTGCTGGTGTCAGAGTTGGGCACTGCATTTGCCTGAGAAGTCAAGCGTTCAAAGCCCTTAACGAGACCTTAACAGAGGCTTCACTCAGGCTTCAATCGTCGAATGCCATGTCCGAGTATGTTTAAGCCACAACCACACCGCTCAAGCTCGAGGAACCCGACGGAGTGGGAGTGGTGACAGCCACCGACATGTCCACCATCCGGTCCGGTCGACCTTCACCGACTGCCAGCGCGATCGCTGCCGCGGCACCCGTTGGGAACGGATCTTTCTTCGATTTCTTCAATTCACCACAGCAAGGATATCTTGGGGCCGTTGATCATGGGTGGATGCCTAACTGAAGCAGTAATCACTTGTGTTGCATCGATAGACCGAAACCGACATGTTGTACTGCATTCAAGCAGCTTAAGCATGTCTGTAGGAATCGTAGGTATGGCAGTGCAGTATGTTGCCCCCGCATCGCTGTTCTTCTCTGAACATCCCGGTCGTGAATGTCGAGCCCAGTTTACGGTCATCAACTCGATCGCCGGTAGCAACTTCGTCCGGGCCGGATTTCAGGGGGTGTGTCCTTCTAGCAGTGGCCACCAATACATCCATCTTGGGGACTAGTCTCGTAGATGACCTCCGTTGAGATCGTAGCCGACCGTACTCTGTTTCGTGAGTGTCTTGAGAAGGTGCTGCGTGGTCGGACTGGCATTGAAGTAGTGGCGACCGTCGGCACCATCGAGCATCTGGATTCGCTGGCCAGAGATGTCGACGTAGTCCTTGTGGACTACCTTAGCACGGCGGCCCAGTCGACCATTCGTCGTGTTTGCGGAGTACAAGGTGGGCCTCCGGTGGTCGTCTACGACGTGCCCGAGACCGAACATCACATAGTCGAGTGCGTCGAGGCTGGAGCGGCCGGTATCGCCCTGAATCACGACTCGCTCGATGATCTCGTGCTGGCCATCGAAGGGGCATTGCGCCATGAGCTGTACTGCAAGCCCCGCGTCGCGGCTACGTTGGCCAGGAGGCTGCGGGATGTTGGCGCGGAACGCGGAAACGGCGCCTGCGGCTCGACTCTCACAGACCGCGAACTCGAGATCGTGGAACTTCTTGACAAAGGTCTCTCGAACAAAGAGATAGCGCGTCAGCTGGGTATCAGGACTGCCACGGTCAAGAACCACGTCCATAACATTCTCTCAAAGCTGAACGTCAACCGACGTGGCGAAGCCGCTGCAATCATGCATGGTCGCCTCTCTTCTCCTGTCAGGACGTAGTAAACCCGAGCAGTCATTGCGAGTGGATCGGCCGAACTAGATCTTTCTCGCTTTCTCGCTCCCGGCTCTAGGCACTCTTTCGGCGCCTTCCCCACGAATGAGTCCATTGTTGAACCGCCTTCGGGCATCTAGGATGGAGATACACATCAATCGAGTATCCAGGCGGGCAAGCAGACCAAGCAGTGCACCGAATTGCTGCGATCAAGATCCTCCTCATGGCCACTCGATCGGAGAGCACGGAGTCGCTCGCCGATCTGCTGGCTGGCCAGTCCGACATGGAGGTCATTGAGGAACAGCCAGCACGGGGGGTTGGATTGCTCTCAGCACTGCGGAGAGCAGAGGCAGATGTGCTCGTGGTCGAGTCAGAACAGGACAGTGCGACTTCCTTGTGCGCACAGGTCCTCGGCGAATACCCGGACATGGTTGTCCTTGCTATTAACCCCGACGATCAGTCCATCACGTTGAACCGTTCAAGAGTGGAATCGCGGACTCTGCTGAGCTCGTCATTGGAGAAGCTCGCGAGTGAAGTCCGAATGGCGGTCGACTTGTGAGACGGCGGTGAAGCTGGAACAGGTGAGAACCGAGAAGCAGCCACGAAGGCTCTGGATATCGCTAGACCACGTAGCCACCGATGCGGTCGCGCTCAGGATATTGGACCCAGATTCCCGGCCCTACCTCCGATAGAGTACCCAGCGATCGTTGACCAGGGTGAATCCCTGGTCGAGTTCAGCGTCCTTGCTCACAGCTGTACGTCTCCCTCCGTTCCACGAAAGTCACGGGCTCGTCACTCCGCCGTACGCGCACGGCGACAACCGGCGCGGTGTAAGCTTGGATGGTCGAACAGTCTGGCCCGGGTGACGACTCCAGAACGGTGACCGTGAGGCGGCCGTGCCCACGACTGACGTCTTCAATGGAAATTGCATAGCCTCCCGTTTGACGCCTTCCCATGGCTGCCGCGATCACCATATTGCGGTCGAAGTCCACCGTCGGGGCGTCAGGGCGCGGCTGTTGCCTGGCCATGACCTCGCTCCAGAACTCGCGCCAGTGGTCAGCGTCACGGATGACGAGACGACGTCGCGTGCTGACGCCGCTGACGACCTCGGTGATGATGGGCCTGATCGTATCAGCCATTACCCGCTCTTCAAGTGGCACCGCCATACTCGGCTCGTTTGACGGCTGCCGTGTGCAGTCGCCGAGTGCCACGCACATCAACGCCATCATGATCAACCGAGGACGCACGATCTTCTCTATATGCGATAGCAGGACGGCGGCGCCCGGGAGCCGAGCCGCCGCCGTCCTGCTCTGAGTTAGCATCCAACGAGCTCGCTAACGGCTGACGACGACCGCTCGAGCTGCGAGCACGACGTCAGCGGCGGCATCGGCGAAGTTCTGCTGCGTGACCGTCAGCTCCTTGACGTCCACGGCGAGGGTCTCACGATATCCCGGCGCCTTGACCTTCATCTCCAGCGCGAACAGGACATCGCCACCGATACCGTTGGCCGCCGCACCCGCCGCCCGAATCAGCCCCGATCCGGCAGAGAGGTTCACGGCACGGAGCGCCCCGTCCTCGAGCGCCGTGGCTTCGATGGGCTCGAGCTTCTCCGGATCGTAGCGCACCTCAACCTGAAATCCGGTCGGCGTCAAGTCGACCCCTACGGCCCGCACCTTCGCGCTCACGCGTACCCGGGCGCCGGGATTCGCGTCGTCGCTGTCCACGGTCAGGTAGACGTTGAGGCCGGACCTGAGGATCTGCTGCTCTTCGTTCTGCAAGGGCCGCGTCGGCTCTTCCTTGCAGGCGGAGACCACCCCGCCCAGCGTGACACTCCCCAGCAAGGCCAACGCCGCGTAGCCCCAGCCCTTCATATTCCTATCGCGAAACATCACTGCCTCCTAGTCCGTATCCGTGTCGACACTCCAAGCGACCTGATCGCTACTGCGGGCATGGCCCGATCCGCGGGATGCCAACGCAGGCGTCACCGACCGGTAGCCCGACGAGCCAGCGTAGTATGACCACCGCGTCGACGGCCTGAATTACTCCATCGCAGTTGGCGTCGCCACGGCTGGTGTCGCAGCCGGTGCAGAGCGGCAGACCTACCAGGGAGCGCAAGATCTGAACGGCGTCGGCAGCGCCGATGTTGCCGTCGCCGGTGACGTCTCCCATCCCTTCCGTGAGGCCGATACTGACCGGGCTTACCACTTCGAGCAGCGGCAGGAGGTTTTCTCCGGTCTCGCCGCTAAGCTCGCCGAACTCGATAAGGACGTCCGTGCACTGACCGGGCTCCAGTAGGAAATCCCATCCAAGCGAGAAGAGCTCCGTGGACGGGGCATTCACGTTGGTCGCCCGGGCCGCAGTCGCCCGGAAGATGCCCTGGGCGGCGTCGTTGTCGTTTGAAATATATGTCCCACCGAAGTCGCCCTCCTGGTTCTCCAGGTAATCGAGCTCCTGTGGCTGCCAACCCAGCTGGCACTGGTAGGCCGCGACCGGCAGGTTGCTTCCATCTCCGCTCTCGACGACCAGCGGGGCGGAGAAGGGCTCACCCTGGACCGCATCGATCTGCTCCAAGTCGAGGTAGGCGACGTACTGCCCGCCCCCGTCAGATGGGTGCGGAATCGGGCTGTCGCTTATCGGGTACCGATAGAACTCACCGAAGTTATACGAAGAGACCATCAGCGCGCCTTCCGCCAAAGCGAGACCTTTCAGCCC
>JBDHHL010000319.1:0-5526 GCA_039589375.1 Gemmatimonadota bacterium
GCACGGCTGAGGAAAGCCAGCGCCCGATCGAAGCACTGCTTCTCGAAGGCCACCGAATTGGGAATCGCATAGCCGCCCGGCGTCAACGGCGTGTGGCTGATCGGTGCCCAGACGGTGTCGACGCCATCGAGGTGTCCCACGCGGATGTTCTGCGCCGGGTCGGCCACCGATTCGTTCTCGCCGGAGAACCAGCGCGAGCCACCGTGGTAGTTGCCGAACCGCCGCGCCTGCGGACCCTGAGCGGTGCTGTGGTTGATCGCCTCCTGGGTCTTGGCATCCCAGGCGGCATAGCTCCCCGCGCTCGCCGCGATGCCAAACTGCTCGGCTGCCGTCGGGTCGTAAGGTACCAGCTTTCGGAGGCCTGCCACGTCCAGCTCGGCCGGGCGGCCGAGGGCGCTCCACCAGGGGTTGTAGCCCCGGACTACCTGCTGCGAGAACGTTCCGTCCAGGTCGACAGTCAGGTGCATCGCCCAGCAGGCGCCGAACGGGTTGGCAATCTGGTCCCTCAGCTGACCGACGGAGGGGCAGGTTGCACTCGGCGGGAACTCCTGCGTGCCGCTGGCGAGATTACCGCTCTGGAAGATCACCACGCTGTCGATCGTCGCCGTTAGCTTGAACTGGGGCAGCAGCCGCTCGACCAGCGGCGCGAACCCGATCTCGAACGCGTCCGACGGCGGCATCGGGCTGCTGAAGGTGCCGTCCTCCGAATCGATGCTCGGAAACGGCGCGCCCGGATCCAGCGGCTCGCCGTCGTCACCCGCTATCCAGGTCTGCAGCTTTGGCAGTGCCAGGTTAGGCACCGGCACGCGCGGGCTTGCCGCCTTGACCTTTCCCGAAGATTCCAACGAGCTGGGTCCCGAGCGCAGGCTGTTGATGTCGAAGGCGGTGACCTTGTAGTAGTACTGAAACCCGTTCTCCACCGTCGTGTCGGCTAAGACCGTTTCTATACCGGAGTCCACCATGTGGAGAGCGGTGCCGTCCCGGATTCGTGCTGCCAGCGCCGTGTCGGCCTGTGCCACGAACGGGTGACCGTCGAGGTTGACGACACCGCCGAACGGGTACTGTATGAATCTGCCGATGATTCGGCGCTCGCGAACGGTGTCGCACGGGGCGCCAGGGAAGAAGTCGGGATCGGTCTCACAGATCCGGTCGACGAACTTCGTATCGCGCTTGTCGAATTGGGCGATGAGCTTCAGGTCCCAGGGTCGGCGGCCCCGGTAGATGCGGTAGCCCTCGACATCGACACGCCGGTAGTTGGGATTGTAAAGTGGACTCGCTGAGTCACTCGCCAGGGCATAGAAGGGATCGCCGGCCTCTTCGGTGGGGCTAGGCGCCCAGACGACGGTGATCTTGCCGTGCTCGGGCACGAGCGCGAATTCGGGCGGCTCGGGCGGCGCGGGCAGCGTGAATCCGTTGTCAACCATGGCCTGCGCCACCAGTGCTTTGCCGACGAGACTACCCGGCACGTACTCGATCTGCGCAAGGTCGACGTCGCCCAAGCCAGCACAGGCAGCAGCCGGTGTGGAGACCCAACCGGCGCCCACCTCGATAGGCCGCACCGGCTCCTCGCAGCCCGGCCGCAGCGACGGTATGCCGGGCGCGTTGGCGGCGCCATCGCCGAGGACGATCTGGTCGGTCTCGACCGTCGCGGCGGCGAACATCGCGATGATCACCGTCTCGCTCTCGCCGGGCTGCAGCGAGAAGGGGCCGGTCGACTGGAAGTAGTAAGTGTCCCCGGTGCGCTGCTTCAAGAAGCAGAGCCGCCGCTCCTTGGGGTCCGGGAACTGGCAGGGCACGTCCCCGGCTTGGGCTACGATGTTTCCGGACAGGTATCGCCAGAGCTGCGGGATGCCGAGGGGGCTAAGCAGCCCCTGCCCCGCGCCGGGCTCGGATGGGTTCTCGTACGACGAGAAGAGCGTTTGACCCACCGGCCGGCCCATCGCCGGATCGGTGGGCGTCCTCACGAACTTCGTGGCGATGAGCCCGGGCGACTGCCGGAAGAATGGCTGATGAAAATGAAGGGGGGAGTATTCGAACCTCGCGGGCTCGAGGAAGTCGCTGTCGTAGGCCAGCGCGAGGTCGAGCGGTACGATGGCCGTGCCGTAGTTCTCGTCGAAATCTACAGTGACGTCAGGGTCCTTATTCAGCGCCACGTAGATGGAATCGATCCGCCAACCCTCATCCGGCAGACCGTTGCTGCCTCCGAAGAAGGCATCTTCGTTGAGGCGCTGGAACAGCCGATCATTGGTAACGTTCTTGAAGGTTAAGA
The DNA here is from genome assembly GCA_039589375.1 of Gemmatimonadota bacterium. Taxonomy (GTDB): domain Bacteria; phylum Gemmatimonadota; class Gemmatimonadetes; order Palauibacterales; family KS3-K002; genus JASFMO01. Next base: position 2,270 of record JBDHHL010000319.1, read on the forward strand.
TGAAGAAGATGGTAGCTTCATTCCACTTGGGGTAATTCCAGGCGAGGGTACGCTGCTCCACGAGGATCCCCATCGGGTGCTCCCGCCGACGGCTGAAGGCGGGGTTGTCATCCCAGTACAGAACCCAACTGTCCTGCTCGGAGACTGTCTTTCGCCCCAGAAGCGTCAGATCAAACAGCTCGCCATCGCGTATGAAGGCGCTCGCGTCGGGGAAGTCGGGGACCGTACCTTCGTCGGGCCAGTTCTCCCAATCCTCGGGATCGAGGGAGTCATAGATGTCGGTGATGCCCTCCCCATGCTGCTGGGTCCCTCGTTGATCGAAGAAGTAGGCACCCACCGTGTCACCAGCCCAGGCGAAACCGGCGTCTTCCGGAATCATTCCGGCGATCTGGAGTCCGGAGTTCCACATGTACTGGTTCGGCGAGCCCGTTGGCCAAAACCCGCCGTCGTGGAAGCAGATCTCACCCCGGTTGCTGATTAAGCACTGTAACTCATTGGCAGTGAGTACGGCCCAGGGATCGCCGAATAGAGCGAAGCGGCTGTTCATTGCCGGGCTGACGTCCCGTCGTGGCTTCGGGGCCTGACCGAGGGCGGGGGGGCCGACATAAGAAGCGCCAGGCAGATGGTGGGCAAAACAACCAGCCGAGGACTGCGACTAACCTTCATGACTCTTTCAGCCGTCGGTGGGATGGTTGGGCAATCGCGCTGGAGGCTTCCCTAATCCAAAACTAGACCTTCTCTCGGTTGACGGCTAGCGATGTTGGGCCTGACGCCTGGCAGCGACAGACTCTGACATATGAACTTTGCCTGCCGCAATCCAAGGGGGGCGTAAAGGTTCTCGTTTGCCGTCGAGGAGCGCAGCCGCTATCATGCACGTAAGAAAGGGCTGAAGCTCGGAGTGAAGTCGCTCCCCACTTTTCGGGAGCTTCGGTTATGGCGGTAAGCAGTACGTCGTGGTTTCTCAGGCGGTCTCACCCGATCCGCGCTTGGCGCCGGGCGAGTAGACTGTGCGATGCTGGACCCCCGACGAGGCGGGGGCATCGCTTGCCGAACCGTCCATGCCGCCACGCGCAGCTGGCCCTCATGCTAGCCGTCGCCGCAGCGAGCTGTTGGGAGCCGTCCGGTGGCTCGCCGGACCGCACCCCCACCGGGCCGGGAGGGCCCGGGTCCATACTTGTCGTTGTCGTCCACACGGTCGACGGCCGGCACCTAAAGTTTCCGTTGGGCGGTTTCCAGCCCGAATCCATTCACCATTGCCGTGAGGATGGCGAGCGACACCTTACTCGGATCCACGAGCTCTCGTTTGTTATTCCTGGAGGACGCCGGCAACCTCTTTGCCTCGAGTACTCTGACCCCACTTTGCAGCTCCACCTCATATTCCCCGATCGACCGGCTTTGAAAGTCACGCTGATCTGTGAAAGTTGCGTCGTCCCCGGCGGCTACTATCCGCCTCTGGGCGTCGACGTCCGCATACCCTGGTCGGAGATCTCCGCCATCGAGATGATGCGTGAGGAAGACTGACGCTTGTCACGCTGGCGCGCCCTCCGGTGGAGATTCTCGCGGCTATGTCATTCGTTGCTGACCGCCGGTGCTAGGCTACCCCGACAGAGGCGACCATTCGGGTGGTCATGTCACTCATTCAGAAACCGCTCACTACAGGTACAACAACCGTGAAAGTAGCCCGATTCCTCGCCCTCGCTTCGGCGCTCGCGGCATTTGCGTGCTCGGCTCCCAGTGGCGGGACGCTGCCTACGCAGCTCGCGTTCCAGATCAGCGGCGCCGAGACGGGCATCACGGCTGCCCGCGATCTTGCTGTGGACCACAGCGGTAACGTCTACGTCTTCGACTATGCCGACTACGTCATCCGCAAGTTCGACCCACAAGGGAGGCTGCTGACCGCCTTCGGTGGTAAGGGTGAAGAACCCGGTAGCTTCCAACACCTGATGGCAATCAGGGTCCATGGCGACAGCGTCCTCGCGTTGGACCCCGGGTCTCTCACTGTGTTCGACCTCTCGGGCAACCTGCGATCGCGCCGGATCTTGGCCGACACGGTCACCTGCGATCATCCCCGCCTGCACCCCGATGGACGGTGGGCGGCGGAACGCATCGTCGAGGCAACGGCAGAGAAGACTCTCACGTACAGACGCTCCGACGGAAGCGAGCAGAGGCAGCTGGCATCATATGCGCTCGGGGAATTCTTCCCCGGGGTAGAGCCGGGAGGGTTGTTCTTCATCAACCCAACGCAGGCTCGCAGCTACCTTTACGGCTTCAGGCCCGACGGACGGCTGGTGTGGGCGGCCTCTGACCGCCTCCGTATCCTCGTGGAGCAGGATGGCGTCGACGAACGGCTCTACGAAGCAGAGGCAACGGCACTGCCTTTCCCGGCAGACCAGATCGCCGAGATGGAAGAGCGACAATCCGGTCTGCGTCCACCTCTGTTCATGAACGTTCCCACAAGCTTTCAACTTGTTCAGCACCTCGTCGTCGACGAATCGGGCGAGATCTGGCTTTATCTCACCAGCCGGGAGAGGACTGGACTGCTGCGTCTGTCATCGGCAGGGCGCGAGAGAGGTTTCTATACCGTGGAGGCCGACTTCGACGTGTTATCCGCCCGCCTCGCCGTGGCAGGTGAGCGCCTCTACTTCATGGTCCCCGGAAGGGAGGAAACGGCAATCTACAGCGTCGGACTGCTCACTCCGCGCGCAAGGCCCTGACCGGATCCGCGTGACTCGCTCGTCGCGCCGGGACATACGCGGCCAGCACCCCAGCGACGAGAAGGACGATGATCCCGGCGGAAAACGTCAGCGGGTCGAGCGCGGACACGCCGAACAGGAAACGGGACAGGCCTCTGGAGACCAGGAGGGCGCCGGCCAACCCAACGGCGCCGCCGATCAATACAAGGCGCATTCCCCCGCGCACCATGAGTGCGACGACCCCGCCGGGGTCGGATCCCAGGGCGATGCGGATTCCCATTTCCCTCGTCCTCAACGCCACCGCGAAGCTCACCACGCCCCATAGTCCCACGGCAGCGAGGAAGAGAGCCAGCCCGGCGAGGGCACTGGAAAGCAACGCGGACAGGCGCCGGGCGACGTGCATGATGCCGATGTGCTCGGCCAGGCTCGTGCTCTTGGTGACGATGAGGTCGGGGTAGTTGGTGCGTAGCAGCCGGTGCAGCTCACGCGCCGTCGCAGTCGGATCCGCTCGGGTAGTGGCGAGCACGGTGATCCAGGAATTGAACTCTTGCGCGAAGGGAAGAT
>JBDHHL010000320.1:0-5517 GCA_039589375.1 Gemmatimonadota bacterium
TCTTTTCGTTGGCGGTATCACCTCACGCGGCGGAAGAGATCTGGGCGGGGTCCGATGACGGCCGCGTGCACGTGTCGCGCGATAACGGGGCGACCTGGAACGACATCACACCAAGGGACATACCCCGCTTCGGGACCGTGGACGAAATCGATCTCTCGCCCCATCAGCAGGGCCGGGCGTTTCTGGCGGTGCAGCGGTACCGAGAGGACGACTTCGCCCCGTACATCTTTCGCACCGACGACCACGGTGACTCTTGGCGCTTGCTCACCGACGGCAGGAACGGCATCCCGGCCGACTATCCGGTGCGCACCGTGCGTGAGGATCCCGACCGGCGAGGCCTGCTCTACGCCGGCACCGAGTTCGGAGTGTTCGTCTCGTTCGACGACGGGCGTAATTGGCAGCCGCTTCAACTGAACATGCCGATCACGCCCGTGACCGGCATGCGAGTACAGCACAAGGATCTCATCCTGTCGACACAGGGCCGCTCTTTCTGGATTCTGGATGACCTGACTCCGCTGCATGAATTGAGCGAAGAGGTGGCGAACTCCGCTTCTCACCTGTACGGGCCGCGCGACGCCTATCGCGTGAATTCGCGGGGCCTGGAGCCGGAAGGCGAGCCGCTTCCGGAGGCGCTGCCCGGGAAATCGCTCATTCGCTACTACCTGGCCGAGGAACCGGACCGGGAGGTCAGGATCGAAATCCTCGATGCCGATGGAAACCCTGTGCGAACGTTCTCCAGCGATTCTGCGCTGGCCGCGAAGGAAGGTCAGAAGGCGCTGGAGCCGAAAGCAGGGATGAACGTCATCGCCTGGGATCTTACCTACGCCGGCCCTGACACGCTGGGCGGGATTGAAGTCTCGGGTTTCAGCGGAGGCGTCAAGGCTCCCCCGGGCTCGTATCAAGTGCGGTTGACCTACGGTACAACCCAACAGCGGCCGTTCGACGTGCTGCAGGACCCACGCCTCGCCGGAATCGTCGGCCAGGAAGACTACGACGAGCAGTTCCGCCTATCCATCGCCGTACGCGATACCATCAGCCGTATCTACGACGCGATCCGCCAGATCAGGGAAGTGCACGGCCAGCTGAAGGCCATCGCCGACCGTGCCGGCGAAGCGGGCTACTCCGATGAGATCACGAAGCTGGCCGACTCGGTCATGGCAAGCCTGACCGACGTGGAGGAGGATCTGCGCCAGACCAAGAACGAGAGCGGCCAGGACATGCTGAGGTATCCGCCCAAGCTCGACACACAATACCTGACGCTCTACTCGTACGTGAACGGCGAGGACAACTATGGCTTCGGCGGACCGGAAGGGAGACCGACCGCCGGCGCCTACACGCGTTTCGATGATTTGAACGACGAGTGGGTGCAGCTACGGATGCGGCTGGAGAGGATTCTCGAGGAGGCCGTCGGCGAGTTCAATTCCACGCTCGCCGGTCTGGGCGTGCCGGCGGTTATCGTGCCGAGCAAGGACTAGGTGATAGGATGAAACGGTTGGCGCCGGCCATTTGGCCGGCGCCAAGACCGTGTCGGACTCACTCTGGCCCGCTTGAATAGCTACCAGGCGATCCCGTAGTCATCGCCGTGGTTGCTCGAACCACCCCAGAACGAGCCGTGCTCCCAATCGAAGAAGACGGCGTTCATCGGGCCCGAGGTCAGCTGCCGGAACGAAAGATTGTAGCCCATCTCCGAGAGCTCCGCTCGTACCCAGGAAGGAACCGACTCGTTGAGCAATAGGCGGCCAGGAACCGACTCGTGGCTCCTGAACGAGTTCCGCATCTGGTAGCTGTTGAAGTTGGCCGCCTCGGCCGCCTGTTGGACGTTCATGCCGAACTCGACGACGTTCAGGAAGAACTGCAGACTGTTCTGGTCCTGTGTGTCGCCACCCTGGATGGCAAACGACAGGAAAGGCTTGCCGTCCTTGAGGGCGAGGCTGGGAGTCAGCGTGGCTCGGGGACGCTTTCCGGGCTCGATCACATTGTACGGGTTCTCTGACGCGTCGAGCACGAAGCTCTGACCCCGCTGGCTGCTGCCCACACCCGTGTTGCCCGCGATGACGGCCGGGACCCAGGCGCCGCTCGGCGTTACCGAGACCACCCAGCCATCGTCGTCCACCGCTTGAATGGATGTCGTGCCCAGGTTGAAGGACTCTTCGATCTGGCCCAAGGCCTGAGCGCCGCCCCCATCTGTCGCCGGCGGCCACGTTGCCTGCCAGTTCTCCAAGTACTTCAAGTACGGGTTCGTTCCACCTTGATACGGATACGGATCGCCCGGGGCGATGTCCGCGTCGTTCTTCTCCCAGTCGATCAGCTTCGCCCTCTCTTTTGCATATTCCTTAGAGAGCAGCCCTTGTATGGGCTCCTCCGGCGGGAAGTACGGATCGCCGTAGTAGAAGTCGCGATCCGCGAAGGCAAGGTTCATCGCCTGGTAGAGCGTGTGGATGTAGCGCGCGCTATTATAGCCCATCGACTTGACGTCGAAGTTCTCGACGATATTCAGCGCCTGTAGCAGGACCGGCCCCTGCACCCAGGTGGTCAGCTTGTAGACTTCGATGTCTTTGTACGTCGTCATCACGGGCTCTTCGATATGGACCTGCCAGCCGTCCAGGTCCTCCATGCTGATGAGAGCGCCTTCCTCCTGCGCACCCCTCACGAACTCCTTGGCGATGTCCCCGCGGTAGAAGCGGTCGTAGGCAGCGTAGATGGCTTCCTTGCGGCTCTTGCCTGCGGCGAGAGCCTGCTGTTCGGCCTCTACTAGCTTGCGCAGCGTCCGCGCTAGATCGGGTTGTTTGAAGATCTCGCCCGCGTTAGGGGCTTCTCGGTCTTCACCGGGATGCGGCAAGTAGACTTTGGAAGAGTACTTCCATCCCTTGATCCGCCGCTTGTTGCGCTCCATCGAGTTGGCGGCCGAGGCTTCGATCGGATAGCCGTCTGCCATTTGAATCGACGGTTCCAACACGTCCGCGAGGCTGAGCGTGCCGTACTCGGCCAGCATGGTCATCAGAGCGCCCGGCGTGCCCGGTGTCACGGCCGACAGCGGCCCGAGGTCGGGAGGGTACCTGTGGCCTTTCTCCTTGTAGAAGTCGGCCGTCGCGCCTGAGGGCGCCACGCCCAGCCCGTTGATCCCGATAACCTTGCCGGTCTCCGGGTTGTAGATCAGAGCCTGCGTTTCGCCGCCCCAGCTGAGGACATCCCACATAGTGGAGGTAGCACCCAACATGGCGCAGGCGGCATCCACCGCGTTACCACCCTTGTTGAACATCATGGCACCGGCGGTCGCGCCCAGCGGTTTGCCCGTGATGGCGACCCAATGATGCCCGTGCAGAACGGGCTTCACGGTCCGCTGCGCATGGCTCCGCGCCGGTATCAGAAGAAGCGCGAGGACGATCGAGAGCTTGAAGGCTGCCGAGATTGAAGCACCCAGGGATCGCATTCTACCTCCTTATGGAAAGATGCCCAAGGTACATCAACTACAGCCTGGGTCGGGATTTCGCAACTCACTTGGTAGGAAGCCAGGTAAACGCCGGAACTCGTTCTTCACACCCGAGGAGAGCGAAGCGGTCGGCGCACAGTAGAGTGAGTTGGGCGAGTGATAGCAGGGCGGGGTATTGCCCCGCCGCGATGTCGCAACGACCAGCGTATTCCTACGTCTCGTCCGTCGTAGTGGGTCTTGATACTCGCTCGACGACGAGCACTAGGAAGACGACGGCTGCAAGGGCATACCACGTGTTGGGACACGATAGAACGCACAGCGCCCAGTCGTAGCGGTAGCCGAAACGGTCGGCAACAGGGCAACCGTAACCGGTATGCATGCAGTATAGTGCGGGCTTGTCCAGCAGGTAGGCTGCTAGGACAACGACTGCTGCCGTGAGGCTTATTCGTCTGACAACCCGTCCGCGATTCATGCCTGCAACTCTCGCGCAAGATCGGTGAACCAATGGCATTGACGATCTGCAGCCACGGCGAGAGCAACCACTAGTCCAGCAGAGGTGCAACCTGCAGATCGCGAAGCATACAACCTCAGGAACGTATGTTTCGCAAGCCATGTGCCAACTAAGGTCAGATCAAGTAACTAGCCGAAAGTGCTAGTTCTTATACCCGATATTCGAGAATCGTTCTAGGGCGATATCACGAATGTAGTCGGTCAACATGACCGACCCGAGCATTCTGCGATATTGAGAAGGGACCGCTTGGTATGCGGTCGGACGGCGTCGCCAGGGACGCCTGGCAACACCTGACGCACTGCGATTCGGACCTTCGCCGAAGCACTAGTTTCCGGGAATAGCGCGGTCCATAAACTGCCGTACGTCCGCCTGTAGTTGCAGCAGCGACGGCTTGTGGTTGTACATCCGATCCGTAGGTGGCCGGATCGCCGCAAAATGCAGCAAGAATGCGGACTCTGGCCTGCATAGTGAGGTCCCCGCAACCGCTATATCTGCAGGCTGCGGGGTCCAAACTTGCACAGAAGGTTGCACACCTCGAAACCACCTACCGACAAGAGATGCTTTTCACGGCCACTACGGCCGTGTCGGGACCGACGGTTCTGCGGGAACTCTACTATCCGTCGAACCGTCAGTCCGTCGATGGCTCTCGCCACACGCGCTGATCGGCCTCTATCCAGTGGGGTCCGGCGGTCAGGATATGCAGGCGTATCATAGGCTCGGACCTCGCAATCCGTTGGCGCGCAGCGAGTTGCGTTCCGGTGTGCAAGTTTGATGTGCAAGAAGGGGGCGTAGCGATGGCGCGGCGGAAGGACGGCAGACCTCACGGGAAACGGCCGAGGAAGCCGACAAACCCTCGGGAGAGCCACGGCTACCACGCTGCTCGCCGGTTCCTGGCCGAGTACGGCAGCGCGCCTCGATTGTTCCTGCTTCCTAGGGCCGGAGCCACCCCAGCCCCTCATCGCTGACCAGAAGCACGGAAATCGGCAAAGTCCTGGACCGCTTTGCTGAAGAGTATGACGTGATCATCGTCGACGGGCCGCCCGTGCTGGCGACCGCCAGCGGACCCGCGCTCCCCTTGTTGACAAGGACTCCAGCCGTATCTACGCTACCGGCATCTCGCTGGGTGCGACCTTCTCGCAGACCCTGGCCTGCGAGCGCTCGAACCTGGTCGCGGCTGCCGCTAGCGTCGCTGCGCCGTTACAGCAGGAGCTCGCGGACCCGATGCCGATCATGTTCTTCCTCGGAACGAACGACCCGGTCTTCCCGTTCGCCGGAGTGCTGGGTCTCTTGCTCTCGGGGACGGAGACGCTGGAGAAATGGGCGGAGCTCGACGCTTGTCCGGACGCGGCTCAGGAAACCCAGCTGTCGGATACCGCGGATGACGGGACTCTGGTTAGCGTGCTCTCGTACGGCGACTGCGACGGCGGGTCCGAGGTGATCGGCCACATCATCGTCGGCGGCGGTCACACATGGCCAGGATCGGCGTTCGAGGCCAACGCCGAGCTCGGCCGGACGAGTCACGACGTTTCAGCATCGCAGACAATGATCGATTTCTTCCTGCGGCACAGGCGGGGAG
>JBDHHL010000321.1:0-5508 GCA_039589375.1 Gemmatimonadota bacterium
CTGTGGCACTTTCCGTCGGCTTTCGCCGCCCGGGTGTTACCCGGCACCCTGCCCTGTGGAGCTCGGACTTTCCTCGAACCGCGCGCCTCGCGGCGCCGGCCCGCGGCCCATCGCTCCCCTCGCGGCCTCCCCAATATCACGGCCCTGCTCGGGCCCGGTCAAGGCTCGCCGACCCACGGCTTGATTTTGAACCCGACTCTGCCAAGAATTCCCGGCACCCTGATAGTGACGCCGGGGTAACAGAGCATAGGCTTGGCTCGAAACGATGCCCCAACCGCTGTAAGGAATATGACAACAACAGCACCCGATATCGAACGGCTGGAGTACACGCCCGAGGTCGCCGCCGCGACAGCCCACATATACAAGAGGCTGCGTGATCTGGTTCCGGAGTTCGAATGGCGTCTGCAGGCTCCGCTGGTCCTGGAGATTCTCCGTCTCAAGCAGGAGATCGGCGCGGTCATCCTGGCACACAACTACCAGGTACCTCAGATCTTCTACGGGATCGCCGACTTTCAGGGTGACTCTCTCGGCCTGGCCCAACAGGCCATGGACGTGGAAGAGGACACGATCGTCTTCTGCGGCGTCCATTTCATGGCGGAGACGGCCAAGATCCTGAACCCGGAGAAGAGGGTACTCATTCCCGATCCCGAAGCCGGCTGTTCTCTCAGCGAGAGCATCACTGTGGACGACGTCAAGCTGCTGAAGCAACGTTACCCGGGGGTGCCGGTCGTCACCTACGTCAACACGCCGGCGGCCATCAAAGCGGAGTCGGACATCTGCTGCACATCCGCGAACGCCCGCGCCGTCGTCGATTCGCTCGGCGTCGACCGCGTGATCTTCCTTCCCGACGAGTACCTGGGCCTGAATGTCCAGAAGGAGACGAACGTCGAAGTCATAACTTGGAAGGGGCGCTGTATGGTACATGAGCAGTTCAGCGTCGAACAGCTCAAAGCCTACCGGCAGCAGTTCCCTGGGTTGGTGATTCTCGCGCACCCCGAGTGTTCTCCAGAAGTGTGCGACGAGGCCGACTTTGTAGGATCGACCACCGGGATGACATCGTTCGTCGATCGGACGGATGAACAGCGTATCCTCCTGGTCACCGAGTGCTCCATGTCAGACAACGTGCAGGAGGCTCATCCCGACAAGGAGCTCGTCAGGCCGTGCACGCTGTGCCCGCACATGAAGAAGATCACGCTCGAGAATACTCTGGCGGCTCTTCGGGAGGGGAAGTACGAAGTCGACGTGCCGGCCGAAGTCCGTGTGCGTGCCCACACGGCGCTCGCGCGGATGCTCGAGATCGGCCGCGAGGATTAGCTTACCAGCACTCCTCACATCCAAAGGCTCTCTCCATCGCCATCTTCATCCCCATCGTCATCCTCATCGATGAGATGGGGACCAACGAAGATGGCGATGAGGATGGCGATGGCGATGGGGATGGGGAGTGGCAGGGCCCGACAAACGGGGTGCGATTGGGGCAATAAAAGGCGCGCCCGGGAGGATTCGAACCCCCAACACCTGGGTCCGAAGCCCAGTGCTCTGTCCAATTGAGCTACGGGCGCGCGCCTTGTGTAGCCGAGGCTAGCAATCTCTAACAGACAGGCCGAAGAATCAAGCGCCAGCTCAGCCGATGGCGCTGAGACCTGTGATATCCTCCCCCACGATCAAACCGTGGATGTCGTGTGTGCCCTCGTAGGTGTACACGGACTCCAGGTTGGCCATGTGCCGCATCGACTGGTATTCCAGCAGGATCCCGTTGGCACCCAGCAGCCGACGAGCCTCGCGAGCGATATCGCAAGCGACGCTCACGTTGTTTCGCTTAGCCATCGATACGTGCGTATGGCGCGCCATGCCCCGGTCCTTGAGGCGCCCCAACTGTACGACCAGCAGCTGCGCCATCGTGATCTGGGTTAGCATCTCGACGAGCCGGATCTGCTGAATCTGAAAGCCGGCGATCGGCCGATCGAACTGAACGCGGTTCTTCCCGTAGCGCAGCGCCTCGTCGTAGCACGCTGTCGCCGCACCGACGGCTCCCCATGCAATGCCGTAGCGAGCCTGGTTCAAGCACATCAGCGCGCTCTTCAGGCCGGACGAGCGGGGCAACAGGTTATCCGCCGGCACCCTGACTTCCTGAAGAGAGATCTCGCTCGTATCCGAGGCGAGCAGCGACAGCTTGCCTTCCTGATCTTTTGCGACGTACCCGTCCCGATCGGTTTCCACTATGAACCCGCGGATTGACGCGGAATCCGCAAGCTCGCCGGTCTTCGCCCAGATAATCGCGACATCGGCGATCGACCCATTGGTTATCCACATCTTGGTGCCAGTGATCACCCACTCGTCTCCGTCCCTGATCGCTCGGGTCGTCAGGCCGCCAGGATCCGATCCGTAATCCGGCTCGGTAAGACCGAAGCACCCAACGGCTTCCCCCTTCGCGAGCTTCGGCAGCCAATACGCCCTCTGCTCTTCGCTGCCGAACTCGAAGATCGGGTACATGACGAGCGCGCTCTGCACGCTGGCGAACGAGCGGACGCCTGAATCGCCGCGCTCGAGCTCCTGCATCATCAGTCCGTAGGCCACGTTGTTGAGTGCGGCACATCCGTACTCTTCCGGAAAGCTCGCGCCGAAGATTCCAAGCTCGGCCATCTGAGGAACGAGCTCGATCGGGAAGCGTTTCTCCGCGTAGCTCTTCCCGATGATCGGCAGCAACCGTTCGTCGACCCACTGGCGGACGGTGTCTCTGACGGCCGTCTCTTCCTCGGAGAACAGCGAGTCAGTGTCGAAGAAGTCAACTCCTGCGAAATTGGCCACGTCGATTGCCTTTCTAGCTTCCTGGAAGTTGCCTATTCCTGGGCGCTGGGACCCTCAGGCTGGGAGATCGAGCCGCGCGAGCGGTAGTACCCCTGAACGACCGCTACGGCGATGCGGCTCGTGAGCAGGTACGTCATGGCGAGCAATAGAGCGTAGAACGCCAGGTAGCGTGCCGACGGGTGTACGCGCGCGGCGAGATAGATTGCGACACCCAGGCTCGCGATGAAACCCACCAGCCGGCCCCAGCGAACGCCGCGCTGTCTGACCAGCTTCCGGCAGGCAGGACACCACAAATAGCGATCGAGATCGCTGGCCGGATAGATCTGCTCACAGCTCCGGCAGTCCGCTTCACTTGCTCCGAATCGCAACTAAACCAGCTCCTTTACAATTCTTTCGGCGAATTCAGCCGTCGTCGCCGAGCCACCCAGGTCTGGAGTGCGAACATCGCCTTTCAGGGCTGTCACCAGCGCGGTCCGCACCCGAGCGGCAAGTTCCTGCTGGCCGAGGTGCTCGAACATCATGCAGCCTGCCAGGATGACGGCGGACGGATTTGCGATCCCCTGGCCCGCGATATCGGGTGCAGACCCATGGACCGCCTCGAAGATCGCCACATCCTTGCCTATGTTCGCCCCGGGCGCCAGTCCTAATCCGCCGATCAGCCCTGATGCCTCGTCCGAGAGGATGTCCCCAAACATGTTCTCCGTGACGATGATGTCGAACTGGTACGGGTTGACCACCATCTGCATCGCCGTGTTATCGACTATTCTCTCATCGTAGGCGACCCGACCTTCGTACTCACTGGCGCTGGCCCTGCCCGCATCGAGAAACAGACCCTGAGTACACTTGAGGATGTTGGCCTTGTGTACCAGCGTCACCTTCTTGCGCCCGTGCGCGACCGCGTACTCGAACGCATATCGTACGATGCGCTCGGCTCCGAACCTCGTCACGATCATCACGGACTCGGCCGCCGCACGCGGGTCATTTTCCATCCCGATGAAATGCTCGACGCCGACGTAGAGGCCCTCCGTGTTTTCCCTTATGACAACGATGTCGATGTCCTCGTATCGGCCACCCGGAATAAGCGTTAGCGCGGGCCGGACGTTGGCGTAGAGATCGAACATCTTGCGGAGGGCCACGTTTATCGATCGGAAGCCCTCACCTACCGGCGTCGTGAGCGGACCCTTCAGGGCGATACCCGTCCGGCGAACCGACTCCTCCGTCTCGGCCGGAAACGGTCCTAGCCCTTCCTCCACCGCTGCCATCCCGGCAAACTGACGGTCCCAGTCGACATTCGCGCCCGCTGCCTCGACCACCCGGACGGTAGCATCCACGATCTCCGGCCCAATCCCGTCCCCCGGGATAAGCGTGATTGCCGTACCCATCACGATCTCCTAATACCGCGGCGCCCCTTGCACGTCCCCTTCGCCATCGCCATCACCCTCGCCCTCGCCCGCGCGTCAAGGGGTAACAGCGTCTGCCCACTGCTGCGCCAGGGCTGCCAGCGCGCCCGCCGATGCGGGAGGCTGCCCCTCCGCCCCGCCGATCGCGCCGTACCAGAGCACCTGACCCCTGCGCGAGTCAATAAGGTACGTCTTGATCGCCAACTGGCCGCTCTGGGTCTCTTCGTCGGCTATGTAGATGATCTCCAGCGGGAGGACGACGTAGCGGCAGTCAAACAAAGCCGTCAACATCCTTATCTCGCTGCGAAGCGGGTCCTTCACGTCCTTCAGGTCCGCCCCTTCGGCACGCGCGACACCGGCCGACAGGCCATAAGGGTCGACCTCAATGCCGGGCCGTCGCCTCAGCGTCTCCACCTGCTGGTCCGGCTTCACCCATACCGCCCTACCGCCTCGCTCGTCTAGCGCGAAAGACAACTCGGTGTCGGCCTGACGCGCGGCTTCGCGCTCGTTCACGGCACCTCCGACCCAACCCCCGGGCACCCGCTGCACGTACTGCACGGGAAGCACGAGCACGGTCTGCCCGCCCAGCATAGCGAACCCGGCCGATGGTGCCACTTCAGACGAACTCCCGCTACACGAAGACGAGAGCACGCCGACGACGCACGCTGCCAGAATAACCCACCACTTACGCTCCACCTCGACCCTCCTGGCGTACTCGCCGGTCCTAGCTCACCCTAGCTGTCCGGCGTCGACTCTAATGGTTTGGCCCGTGATCTGCCGGGCCATCTCAGAACAGAGGAACAGCACCACGCACGCGACATCGCCGACCTCAGGAAGTCGTCTCAGCGCCGACCGCTCGGCCGAGGCAGAAACCACTTCCTCCGGCACATCCGCCAGCATGTCCGTTCTGACATAGCCCGGAGCGACGGCGTTGACGTTCACATTCGACGGGCCGAGATCGGCTGCCGCCGATCGCGTTAGGCCGACAACACCCGACTTGGACGCCGCGTAGTTCACGACGCCGAAACTCCCGGAAAAAGCATGGATCGACGCGACGTTGACGATCTTTCCGTAGCGCTGGGATTTGAAGGTGGGAGCCACGCCCCGGATCATGTTGAACGCGCCGGTGAGGTTCACATCAATGACCTCGCTCCACTCCTGGTCCGTCATCTTCCACAGCGGCGCCGATCGATGCACGCCGGCGGCGTTCACCAGAAAGTGAATACCGCCCAACTTCTCTTTGACGCGGGTGACGAAAGCCTCGACCGCGCGCGCGTCTCTGACGTCCACCCGCTCCGACATC
>JBDHHL010000322.1:0-5475 GCA_039589375.1 Gemmatimonadota bacterium
CTCAAAGTGGGCATCGCGACCGACCTCGGAACCCCGACCCTATCGGTCCGGCACGCGCTGAAACAGTGCGACCTGCTCATCCTCGAGGCAAACCACGACGACCTGATGCTTCGCAACGGTCCGTATCCGTGGTCGGTGAAGAGTCGCATCGCCGGCCGCCACGGGCACCTGTCGAACCGGGCGGCCGCCCAGCTCGGGGTTGAATTGCACCATCCGGGACTCGGTGGTGTCGTATTGGCTCACCTGAGCCAGGAGTGCAACGATCCGGCCCTGGCGCAAGAGGTGGTCGGTACCGCGCTGAGCAAGAAGGGCTACGAGGGGTTGCTCCGGGTCGCGGCGCAAGACGAGCCGCTGGCTGGGCTCGACGTCACGCTTCTGGCCTCGGCCGTGCGCTCTCCCCAGCTGGGGCTGTTCTGAACTGTACAGTGCAAGTGCTCAGCCACAGTGGTGACGACGTGCGAGCAGGGGTCGGCCTGCGGATCCTCGGAGCGGACATTTGGAGCGCCCCGGCCGGACTGCGGCCGCGGCCCGGCGCAGCGCGACATGAAGCGAGAGGGTTCGCCGGCGACCCTTGCTACGCCGCATGACTTCTGTGTCCGACCGCTAGTTCCCAGTCAGTCGCAGCACGTCGCTGGTGAAGACCCATACCATCAAGGCCAAAATCAGGATGAGTCCGAGCTGGCTAAGACGGGCTCGGGCACGGAGCGACAGCGCCTTGCCCCGGACCGCCTCGAAGGCCAGGAACACGAGGTGCCCACCGTCGAGGATGGGTATGGGGAGCAGGTTCAGAATGGCCAGGTTGATGCTCAGGAAGGCCATGAAGGTTATGAAGACCGAGGGCCCCAGGCGCGCCGCTCGTCCGGAGAACTGCCCGATCATTATGGGGCCGCCCAGCTCCCTGGGCGACGCCTGCCCGGTTATCAGTTGACCGAGAAAGTCCAGCACCAGGCCGGAGATCTCCAATGTCTGGCTGGTGCCGTAGCTCAGAGATTCGGCGATTCCGTAGGCGTGACGGGGGTTGATCGTGTCCCGAGCGACACCGATCCGCCCGAATGTGATCGTTGTGTCGTTGCCCTCCAGATCCGTGATGAGGGTATCGAAGCGAGCTACGTCGCTGGTCAACTCGATCTCTTCCCCGTCCCGCTGTACCAGCAAAGTGACGGTCTCGCCTGGGCGCCGGCTGATGTAGTCGCGGAGATCGATCCACCGCTCGATCGCGATAGCATCGACAGCCAAAACCAAGTCACCCGGCAGCATCCCGGCCTCCGCGGCCGGCTCACCTTCCTGGACATCGCTGATGAGCGGCGCCCACGACGTGTGATAAGCGACCCCGGAGAAGGCAAGAACGGCAAACAGGAGATTCATCGCCACGCCCGCCGAGATGACGGCGGCGCGGGCAGGTATGGACTTGTTGTCGAAACGCCGCTCTGGCGGGACCTCGAGGTCGGATTTCCCGCCTTCCAGCGCCTCGACGGCCTCGTCATCGGCCATCCCGGCCATCTTGACGTACCCGCCCAGCGGCAACGCCGAAAGCACGTACTCCGTCTCGCCCACCTTCATACCCCACACCCGCGGACCCAGGCCGATCGAGAACCGAGGCACGGCGACCCCAGCCAGCTTCGCGACGATGAAATGGCCGAGTTCGTGTACGAAGATCAGAACGCCGAGAACGACTACGAATGCGAGAATCGAGGTCATCTAGTCCAACCGCTGTGCTTTAGTTCGCCATCCGAGCCACTGCGGCCCGGGCCTTGTCACGCGCCCAGCCATCCGCGTTCTGGACGACATCGAGCTGTGTTACTTCATCTACAGTGTGTCCGCTAAGAACCTCACCGATGACGTCCGGTATCCCCGGAAACGTAATCCGCTCGCCGAGGAAGGCCGCAACGGCTTCCTCGCTGGCGGCGTTGAAAACCGCCGGAGCAGTCCCTCCGGCCAGAGCCGCCTCACGGCCCAGCTCGAATGCTGGGAACCGGCCTGGTGGTATCGGCTCGAAAGTAAGAGCCCGAACCTCCGCCAGGTCAAGGGATGGCGTCTCGAACGCCAGCCGCTCCGGGTACGCCAGCGCGTACAGAACCGGAACCGCCATCGTCGGGTATCCTAGCTGTGCAAGTACCGAACCGTCACGGAACTCGACCAGCGAGTGGACGATCGACTGAGGGTGGATAACCACGTCCACGCTGTCATATGGCAGCCCGAACAGGAAATGTGCCTCGACGACCTCCAACGCCTTGTTGACCAGCGTGGCCGAGTCGATGGTTATCTTCGCCCCCATGTTCCAGGTCGGGTGTTGCAGAGCCTCCTGGGGAGTGACGCCGGCCAGCTCGCCCGGATCCCGGCTTCTAAACGGCCCCCCTGAAGCTGTGAGCACTATTTTTTGCACACTCGCGGGACTCGACCCCTCGAGACACTGGAACACGGCGCTGTGCTCGCTGTCCACAGGGATCAGTTCGCCCCCTCCCTGCTCGAGCGCGCGCATCACCAACGGCCCACCGACGACCAGCGACTCCTTGTTCGCCAGAGCGAGCCGCTTGCCCGCCCGCAACGCCTGCAAAGTTGGCTCCAGACCGGCGGCGCCAACGAGCGCGTTCACCACTATATCGACGTCGGGGTGAGTGGCCGCTTCGAGCACTGCCTCACCGCCACACGCGTAGCGTGTGCCCGGCGACGCCAGGTCGCCGGTCGACTCACAATCGACGAGAACGGCCAGTTCCGGCGCATGGTTCGCGACCTGATCCTGCAACGCATCGGCGTTCCGGTTTGCCGTCAACGCGACCACCCGAAAGCGATCGGGGAAGGCGCCGATCACGTCCAGCGTCGTCTTCCCGATCGAACCAGTGGAGCCCAGGATCGCTACACCTCGCGCGCTCATCAGATCCCCACGACCCTAATGAAGGCGTAGGCGACGGGAAAGACGAACAACAGCGAATCCACCCGGTCCAGGGCTCCGCCGTGACCCGGGAGCAGGTTCGAGCTGTCCTTCACGCCGCAGTCACGTTTGAACCGAGACTCGAATAGATCGCCCAGCTGTCCCGCTACGGATATAGCGAAGCCGAAGGCCAGCGCTTCCCAAATGACCATCGTCCACGGCACGAGCGGACGTGTGAACTCGATGTAGACCATGGCGCCAAGCGCCGTCGCCAGCAGGCCGGCGATCGCCCCCTCCCACGTCTTCTTCGGGCTGATGACCGGCGCCAGCTTGTGCCGGCCAATGGCACGCCCCACGGAATAGGCGGCGGTATCGCCCAGCCAGGTGACAGCCACGGGCAAGAACAGAATAGCTGCGCCGGACCAGCCGGGTCCGCTACCACCGAGACCACGCAGCCAGAGGCTGAAGGCCAGCAGGCCACCCGTGTAGGACGCAGCGAAGACGCTGATGACCACAGTCAGACCTGGCTGCTGGTCAGGCTGTGTGCGAAGGGTCAGGGCCATCGCGACACCCAAGGTGAGGACGGTCGCCCACACTACAAAGGCGGCAGGATGAAGGCCGGCAGCCAGCATGACGTATGCAGCCGCTGCGACGGCGGCGACCCGGGGCGCCGACGGCACTCCCTTCCCCAGGTACATCTGGCAGAATTCCGACGCTGCCAGCGCCGCGAGCACGGCCAGGAACGCGGCGAGCCAGTACCCGCCCAGGTAGCCGGCGCCCAGGGCAATCGGGATGCCGACCGCTGCAACCGCGACGCGTTTGGCGAGCTCGCCGCCGGACCGACTCTTCACCTCGACACCTTGCCGAAACGTCGTTCCCGCTTCTGATACTCGAGGATCGCCTCGAACAGCTGCTCCCGGTCAAAATCGGGCCACAGTACCGGCGTGCTGTACAACTCGGTGTAGGCAAGCTGCCAGAGGAGGAAGTTCGAGATCCGGTACTCGCCGGACGTGCGGATGAGAAGATCGGGATCAGGCCAAGGCGTGGTGAACAGGTGGCTGGCGAAGGCCGCCTCGTCGATGTCCGAAAGCTTCAGCTCACCTGCAGCGACTCGCTCCGCGACCCGGCGCGCCGCCCGGACGATTTCGGCGCGACTGCCGTAGCTCAACGCGACCACCAGCTGGAGCTTCTCGCCGCCCCTAGTGGCACCGGTGATCTTGCGGATGGCCGCGCGCTCCGCAGCGCCCAAGCGGGCGATCTCACCTATCATGTGGACCTCGACCCCGCTCTCGACGAGGTCCTTGTATTCGGACTTCGCGTATCGCTGGAGCAAAGACATCAGAAAGGCGATCTCGCGGGCCGGACGCTGCCAGTTTTCTTGCGAGAAGGCGAAGAGCGTGACCACTTCTACGCCCGCCTCGATCGCGCCCTCCACGACGTCCCTGACCGACTTCATGCCCGCCTTATGCCCCTCCTGACGGGGCAGACCGCGCTGGGTCGCCCAGCGGCCGTTCCCGTCCATGATGATCGCTACGTGGCGGGGCACCGCGGCCTGGCTTTCCTTTAGCTTACGGAGACGTTCAGAAGACATTGACTCAGGTACGACAGCGGCCGAGGCGGCAGACGCTGTGCGGGCTTCCGGACCCCCTCGGTCCATGCGGGTCAGACTTCGAGTACTTCCTCTTCCTTGGCCTTCAAGAGAGCGTCGATCTTCTTGACATACTCGTCGGTGAGCTCCTGCACTTCCTCGAGCATGTGGTGCCCTTCGTCCTCAGACGTTTCGCCGCTCTTCATATTCGCCTTGATCTCGTCATTCGCAGAGCGACGTGCGGCGCGCAGCGATACGCGACCTTCCTCCGCCATCTTGTGAAGAAGCTTGACCATCTCCTGCCGCCGCTCCTCGTTCAGCGTCGGGATAGGAACGTGGATTACGGTTCCGTCATTGGATGGGTTGAGTCCGAGATCGGAACTGAGGATGGCCTTCTCGATCGAGCTCAGCAGGGTCTTGTCCCAAGGTTGCACGATCAGCAGCCGCGGCTCCGGCGCGCTGATCGTCGAAAGCTGCTCCAAGGGCATTTGCGTCTCGTAGGCCTCGACCCTCACATGTTCGAGAATCGCCGGAGTGGCTTTACCGGTACGAACCGAGGCGAACTCCCGCCGCATCGCTTCCACGGCTTTCTCCATCCGTACGCGAGTTTCCTTTGGGACACTCATGACTCCACCTCACTGGAAATCAGAGTACCTACATGGTCTCCCATTGCCGCAGCGAGCGCGGCGCCGCGACGCTGGATGTTCAGGACCACGACAGGAAGGGCGTTGTCCTTGCACAGCGATATGGCCGTGGCGTCCATGACCTTCAGTTCGCGGGTCATCACTTCCAAGAAAGAGATCTCGGGTATCAACACCGCGCTCGGGTCCGTCATCGGGTCCGCCGAATGCACGCCGTCGACCTTGGTGGCCTTGATGATCAACTCGGCTTCCATCTCGATCGCGCGCAAGACAGCCGCCGTGTCGGTCGAAAAGTACGGATTGCCCGTGCCGGCTGCAAAGAGGACGACCCTACCCTTTTCCAGATGCCGCAGAGCGCGCCGCCGGATGTACGGCTC
>JBDHHL010000323.1:0-5466 GCA_039589375.1 Gemmatimonadota bacterium
CCGGAGCAGCGCTTCGACATGGTGGTTTTGGCCACCGGCGTCGTGCCCAACACCGCTGACGTGAAGATCCCGTTCGACCTGGAATATGACGAATACGGCTTCATCGACGGAGCCACCGACGTGGAGGGGATCTACGCTGCGGGATGCGCCAAGCACCCCTGCGACGTCTCCCGCGCGACCAAGGACTCCACGGCGGCCGCGTTGAAAGCAATCCAGTGCATCGATAGAGGTTGACACTAATGGAAGACAAGATCGGTGTGTTCATCTGTACCGGTTATGGAATAGCTGATGCCCTCGATGTCGATGCGCTCTGCAAGGTGGCGACCGAGGAACACAACGTCCCGTTTTGCAAGACGGTTGAGACCTGTGAAGGACCGGGCCTGGATGCGATCAACGAGGACATTGCGAATGAAGGCCTGAACAAGGTCGTCATCGCCGGGATCTCCCCCCGAAGCTATCCCGACTACGCGTTCCCGGAACACGTGATGGCGGAGCCGTTCGGCCTACGTGAACACGTGGTGTGGTGCCAGCCAGCGGGTGAAGAAGACACGCAGATGATGGCTGAGGACTACCTCCGCATGTACATCACGAGGGTCAAGAAGCGGCAGCCCCTCGAACCGTTCGAAGCGGAGGAGGCGATCGACAAAAGCCTCCTGGTCGTCGGCGGCGGAATCGCGGGCCTCACGGCCGCTGTCGAAGCCGCTAGAGCAGGATATGACGTCAGGTTGGTCGAGAAGACGGACGCACTTGGCGGCTGGCTGGCCAAGCAACACAAGTCGATTCCGACCAAGCCACCGTATCGCGACTTGGAGGAAACGGGCATCGATGCGCTGATCGCCGATGTCGACGACCATCCCAAGATCCGGGTGTACACCTCTGCCACAACCGGCCAGATCGTCGGCGCACCGGGGTTGTTCGACGTCACGCTCACGTCGACCGGCAACGGGGTGGCGGAAGGCGAGGTGGTCGACGAGTTCCGTATCGGGGCCATCATCCAGGCCACGGGCTGGAGACCGGCCGATCCTCGTGAGGATCTGCCGTACGGCCAACTCGACGACGTCATCCGCAACGTGGAGCTGGAGCAGATGGTCAAGGACCGGGGCCGCATCACGCGTCCCTCGGACGGCAAAGAAGTCAAGAGCGTCGCGTTCGTTCAATGCGGCGGTTGTACCAACAAAGACCACCACTCCTACTGCTCTTCGATCTGCTGCCTCACGTCGCTGAAACAGGCTCTCTATCTCAGAGAGCAGGACGAAGACTCCAAGGCGTACGTCTTCTACGAGTTCATGCGGACGCCGGGTAAGTACGAGAACTTCTACCGCAGGGCCCAAGAGGATCACGGGGTCTTCCTGACCCGAGGCGAGGTCGCGGATGTGAAGCGCGGCGACGACGGTGGGCTAAACGTAACCGCCCGCGACACCATGCTCGGCGAGGAGATCCAGGTCAACGTGGATCTCGTGGTGCTGGCGGCGGGGATGATCCCGAACGCAGCCGACGGAGAGGCTATTCGGGCGCTCGAGGACGCCAAGGTGGCGCTGGTCGAAGGCGACTCGGACGCCAAGAAGGAAGCGGCCGCCGAGACCGTCGAGCAGCTGAAGCGACACGAAGGCACCGAGATACTGAACCTCCGTTATCGGCAGGGTCCCGACCTGCCAAGCCTGGAATACGGGTTCCCTGACTCACACTTCATCTGCTTCCCGTACGAGAGCAGACGGACCGGCATCTATCCCACCGGCGCGGCGCGGCAACCCACGGACGGCTTGGGCAGTCGAGCAGACGCCACTGGCGCGGCGCTCAAGGCGATCCAGTGCGTCGAGATGACATCCAGAGGCGAGGCAGTGCATCCGCGTGCCGGAGACAAATCGTATCCGGACTTCCTCATGCAGCGCTGCACCAAATGCAAGCGCTGCACCGAGGAATGCCCCTTCGGGGTGCTCAACGAAGACAAAGAGGGCACTCCCCTGCTGAGGGCAACCCGATGCCGCCGGTGCGGCGTATGCATGGGAGCCTGCCCCGAACGAATCATCTCGTTCAAGGACTACTCGGTCGATATCGTCGGCTCGATGATCAAGGCCGCCGACGTGCCCGATGAGTTCGAAGAGAAGCCGAGGATTCTCGTTATCGCCTGTGAGAACGACGCGTTCCCAGCCTTCGACCTCGTGGGACAACACCGGCTGCAGTGCAGCCCGTGGATCCGCGTTGTCCCAGTCAGATGCCTGGGGGCGGTGAACTTCGTGTGGATCACGGACGCGATGTCTGCCGGGTATGACGGCGTGATACTGTTGGGATGCAAGTATGGCGACGACTATCAGTGTCACTTCATCAAGGGCAGTGAGTTGGCGTCGGTGCGCGAGAAGAACGTACGAGAGAAGCTCGAACAGATGGTGATGGACATCGAGAGAGTGGAACTGCATCAGCTGCAGATCGACGAATACGATAAGCTCCCCGGCATCTTCGAGAAGTTCACGGAGCTCATCGATGAGATCGGTATGAACCCGTTCAAGGGGATGTAGTAGATGTGATCGCCTTGTAACGGTCCGCAGCAGTTGGCAGTCGGGGTACAACTCGAGGTGGTAGCTGGAGGAGCTACAACCATGGTGACTGCTGGGAAGACGGAGCCCGAACAACGACAGCTAGGTGAGCAGGTGTCCCCACAATACATGCCTGCTTCATCCGCCAGAGCGGTCGTAATCGATCCGGATCTCGACTTCGTCCGGTCGCTGTCCCGACAAACCGGCGAGTCGTACAAGAAGTGCTTCCAATGCGGAACGTGTTCGGCAACCTGCCCAATATCGCCGGACACCAACCCCTTCCCACGCAAGGAAATGGCATGGGCCCTCTGGGGCATGCGCGATCGCCTCCTCGAGGACCCGGACGTGTGGCTGTGCCACCATTGCAACGATTGCTCGGTGAGCTGCCCGCGGAGCGGTCGACCGGGTGATGTCCTGGCGGCCGTGCGACGAGAAAGCGTGATCCACCATGCCGCCCCACGGTTCTTGGCGAGGTGGGTGAGCGAGCCTCGCTTTATGCCGCTGCTGTTGGGTCTGCCTGCCCTGCTGCTGGGGCTCGCGATCGTGCTGCAGGAGAGGATCGGTAGCGCATTGGGATTTGCAACACCAATCGGCGAGTCGATCGTGTACTCCTACTCGCCGATGCTTCCCCACTGGCTGCTAAATAGCTTCTTCGGCCTGTTCACCCTTGTCGCCTTGCTCGCTGCGATCATCGGGCTGGCGCGATTCGTCCGAGTCATCAAGGCTCCGAGCGTCTGGGGGGCCACCGGTCCCCCCGACCGCAGCTTCGCGCGTAGCGCATGGATTGCGATCAAGCAGCTCTTCACCCACGACAAGTTCACGTCGTGCACGGCGGCGCACTCACGCCCGCTGTCGCATTTCTGTGTGTTCTTCGGCTTCATCGCCCTCACGGTGGTCACCCTCTGGGTGATCACCGGGCCGGTCAATCCCTTACTCACAGCGTTCGTCTACCCCTTCAGCTTCTGGAGCCCGTGGAAACTGCTCGCCAACCTCGGTGGCGCTGCGGTCTTCTTTGGCTGCGTCATGATGCTCCGGCAGCGTCTCCGCAACCGAGACAACGCCGGGGGCAGCACGTTCTTTGATTGGGCTTTTCTTTGGACCCTGTTCGCCGTGGTGGTGAGTGGCTTCGCGACGGAGCTACTGCACTATCTGCGGATGGTGCCGCATCGGCACGTTGTGTACTTCATTCATCTAGTGTTCGTGTTCGCGCTCCTTGTCTACCTACCCTACTCAAAGTTCGCGCACGTCCTCTATCGCACCGCAGCCATGATTTTCGCTGAGTACTACGGTCGCAACGGTGTGAGGCCCAGTGACGGTGGAGTAACGCCATGAAGCTCAGCACGGCACTGCAAAACAAGAGACTCGGTGTCATCGTGGCGATCCTGATCGTCGTCATGCTCCTCCCGTTCGGGTTCAGCGGCGTTCGGTTCGCCTTCGCGCGCCGCGACCAGATGCCGGATGTCTTCCTCGAGATGCCCGCGCCGCAGTTCGCTGACTGCGTGAAGCCGACGGAATACATGCGGTTCTACCACATGGACCTGCTGAAGCAGATCAGAGAGGAGTTCATCCGCGACGGCATTCGAACAAACCTGTCCTTGGGCAAATGCAGAGATTGCCACACCAGCCGAGAGCGGTTCTGTAACTGCTGTCACGAGGCTGCCAGCGTCGTCCTCGATTGTTTCGGCTGTCACTACTATCCAGAACCCGACTCGGGAGACGGCAGCTCGGATCGCGAGGTTGACCATGGATAGAAGGGACTTCCTCAAGAAGAGCGGAGCCGCTATTGCCGGCGCCTCAGGCGCGCTCGGTCTGCCAATGCTCAGCGCGTGCGACCCGAACATTGCGCGGGAGGACAGCCCATTGGCCGGGCGCAAATGGGGCATGGTGATCGATCTCGACCGGTGCCAGGAGGACTGCACCGCATGTCTCGACGCGTGTAGGGAGGAGAACAACGTAGCCTTTCACGATGACGAGCGCTGGGACGTCCACTGGATCAGGAAGGTGAACATTCGGAAGACGGAATCCGAGGACGACGTCGAAAAGTCCGTGCTGTTGCTATGCAATCACTGTGAGAATCCTCCTTGCGCTCAGGTTTGTCCGGTGCAGGCGACATACAAGCGTGCCGATGGCATCGTCCTGGTCGATCATCACAGGTGCATTGGGTGTCGGTACTGCATGGTGGCATGCCCCTACAACGCCAGGTTCTTCAACTACAGAGAGAACGAGGAGTGGCCCAACACGAACTACCCCAAGCGGTCTCACGGGGTCGCCGAATCGTGCCACTTCTGTGCGCACCGCCTCGACCAGGGCAAGAGGCCGGCGTGTGTGGAGGCGTGCGAGGCAGGAGCGCTGAAATTCGGAAACTTGAATGATCCGGAGAGCGAAGTGTCACAACTGGTGGCAGATGCTCCCGTGAAGCGGATCCGAGATGATTGGGGTACCGAACCGAAGGTCTACTACTTGGGCCTGTAGGTCCGTGACTGTGAGGTAGTCGGATGCAAGTTGAGTTCTCGAAGATCGAGGGAAGATCAACGCCGTTCTATCTAGCAGCTGCCGCGCTCGCTGCGTTGGGCATCGCTGGCATCTACTCGACGTATCTCATGAGCGTGCACGGGCTGTACCTGACGGGGATGACAAACCGGGTGCCCTGGGGACTCCAGATCTCGATGGCGATCTTCTACATCGGCCTCTCGGCCGGGTCGCTGGTGGTGTCGGGCCTCTACGGCATTTTCGGCAAGGTGGAGTACAAGCCGTTTGCCAGGATCGCAGCCTACCTCGCCATGCTGTTCTTGATTGCCGGCTTGCTCTCCATCCTCACCGACCAGGGCAGGATCGACCGGGTGTTTGTCAAACCGTTCACATACCTCAACGTCACATCGATGTTCTCGATCAACCCGGCGCTGTATTCAGGACACGTGTTGATCTGCATCATCTA
>JBDHHL010000324.1:0-5430 GCA_039589375.1 Gemmatimonadota bacterium
GGCGCTTTCACTGGACGACGCTCTGTCGTTGGCCAGCGTCGAAGGTATATCGGCGGTGGTCGCCGGCACTCTGCACCGTGGGGCCACGGTGGACACGCTCGAGATCGAAGTGTTCGGCGGCACCGGAGCCTCCGTGTACAGTGCCTCGAAAGAGGTCTCGGAGGAGACGGGAACGCTGGGCACGCTGGCTCAGCTAGTCCGAGATGTACGGCGCCGACTGGGAGAACCGACTGATGACATCGAAGCCAGCCGGTCACCTCAGGATTTCCTGTCGGATAAGCCCGAAGCATTGAACGCCTACGTTCAAGGGATCGAGCATCTCCGCGCTGGGCGCTTCCGTGAAGCCGGCCTGGCTGCCAGGGAGGCGACGCGTCACGATTCCACGTTCTCCGTCGCTCACCGCTTGCTGGCCGAGTCCTTCGTCAGACGCGGCATGCGCCGCCGGGCGCGGGGTGCCCTGGAGGCGGCGATCGAGACGAGCGATCATGCCACGGAGCGTGAGCGCCTCAGGATCCTCGGCGACTGGCTGGCCTGGACGGGTCGTCTGTCGGACGCGGCACTCACCTACGACGAGCTTTTCAATCGGCACCGGGACGATGTGGGGGCGCTTAGGAGTCAGGCCGTTGTGCAGCGAATGGTCGGTGCATTGGGCGGAGGAGGCGGGAATCTCCGCGTCTCCTACTCGATCGATCGCTACGATTGGCCGCGGCTGACGAGCATCGCCCGCTATCTGGGTTACGATGGCTCGCTTCCGGATGTCGACTCGTTGGTAGCTTCCATTCATCCATCTCCGGCCCTCGACTCTGCCCAGTAGCCGCTGCCAGCCCGGCCGACTTCTTCACAGTCAACCGTTGGAACATTTGACAGCGCCAGACTTGGCGCTGGCTTGCTTGTTGGTGTCGCCTCCCGGTGATAGCTTGCGGACCTGAGTCGCGCCCGACCTCACAGAATCTCTGCACTGCAAAGAGGATCGAAGGTCTGACATGGAAGTAGACCTCGCCGTCATCGCCGACGCAGCGAACGTGAGTCAGGAAGGAAAGCTCAACATTCTGGGTATCTTCGACACTATCTGGGCGCGGGAATTCCCCTTCCGGCATGCAGCAATGGTCTTCGTCCTCCGGGTGAAGGCCGATTTCACGGAGGAGGGGACTCACCAGCTCGAGGTGCGTCTGGTCGACGCCGACGGCGAGCAGCTGTTCAAGGCGGAAGGCCCCATTCAGGTCCCCAGCGGCGCACCGGGCCGGCCCGTGAAGCCCCACGTCATCATGGGGCTGAGTGGGGCGAGCTTCAATCGGGCGGGAGACTACTCGTTCGAACTGGTCATAGACGGCCAACACCTGAAGAGCGTCCCGCTGTACATCATGCAGGCTCCCCCGCTCCCGCAGGGAGAGTTGGCATAGCTGCACCCGGCGCCGTTTCTTGCCGAACGGACGGCTCTGGAGTAAATTGCTGTCGCTGCATCCTTCAAAAAATTGTAAGACATACTGCCCTCTGGGCCGGGGGGTGAGTCTGTTTGACACGCACGGGCAAGGAAGGGCCATGCCTAAAACGTCCACAGTCCAGACTGATGGCTCCTTTCATATCGGCAAGCGCCGCCATCAGATCCCTGAAACGTTTTCTGACCGACAAATCCACAGCTTCCGGACCCTGCTCGAGCCAATTCCTGACAACCCCAGCGGGCCGAGTATGTCCGCAGAACTGCGGCGGAAGCAGCAGGACTACCTGATGCGGCGCTCGCTATCCGCGATCATTCCCGGGCTACCACTCGAGACCCTGCGTAGGCTTCCCATGACGCATGTCCGGTCGATCCATTCATGGATCGCACGCCACCGGCCGGAATTGGTGGCCGATCTCGGAATCACGGTCGAGTAGCGGGAGACATTTGGAACGGTAGTAAGCGGCGCGCCGCGCCACGGCCCCGTATAGCTCCACTGTCAAACCTCAGCCCACTCACGTATCCTATCGACTATGATGCACGATCGCGTTCTCGGAGTACGCGCCGCACGGATCCACACATTGACTCCGGAGCAGCCGGAGGCGGAGTGTCTGGTTTTGCGACGCGACGCAATCGAAGCCGTAGGATCCGCCGACGAGATGACGTCTCTGTTCGGCGCGTCGTTCGAGTGGCTGGATCTGCGGCCCGCCGTCATCGTTCCCGGCCTGACCGATTCGCATATCCACTTCGTTGAGTGGGCTTTGGGCCTCAAACAGCCCGACCTGCTAGGATTCACGTCGATGGCAGAGGCCCTCGAGCGCATAGCGCATGTCGCGGCGTCGGCGCGGGAGGACGCCTGGCTCGAGTTCAAGGGCTGGGATCCGACGTGGCGAGCGCAGGCGGAGCTCGCAGACCTGGACGCGGCGTCGCGCGGACGCGCCGTTGTCCTGGTGGCGCACGATCTGCACTCGGGCTGGCTCAATTCGGAATCCATGCGCCGACTTGATATCGGCCCCGGGCGTAGCGACCCCGAAGGCGGGTTCGTGGAGCGGGATGCCGAAGGGCGCCCGACGGGAGTGCTCAAGGAGCGGGCGCTCGATTGGTGGTATCAGGGGCGGCCTCAACCCGGGACGGGGGATAAGAAGGCTGCGGTACTGGAAGGACAGGCGGCCCTGCATCGCCTGGGTACGACCGCGGTCCACTCGGTTGAAGCGCCAGATTCGTTTCGTGTGGTAGAGGAACTGGCCCGCTCCGGCGAGCTGGCTTTGCGCGTGCTGCACCACATGCCGCAGCGATTCATCGATTCACTCATCGAATGCGGGATCATGAGCGGCTTCGGCGACGAGTGGCTCCGTGTGGGAGGAATCAAGTACTTCACGGACGGTGCCCTGGGCTCGCGCACCGCTTGGATGCTCGAACCGTATGAGGACGCGGAGGGGTGTGGCATACGGCGCCTTGGCGCGGATGAGTTCACAGCTGATGTGAGACGTGCCGCGCAGGCGGGCCTCGCGGCCACGGTTCACGCCATCGGTGACGCCGCTGTGCGTATGACTTTGGACGCGATCGAGAGTGCCGACTCGCCTGGTCTGGCGATACCCCATCGGATCGAGCATTTGCAGTGCGTCCATCCCGATGACCTCGGTCGTGCGAGTGCCGCCGGCATCGTGGGCTCCATGCAGCCATCGCACCTGCTGACCGACGTCCGCTTGGCAGAGAGCCGTTGGGGTCCAGAGCGCAGCCGCCAGACGTACGCTCTCCGCAGCCTCCTCGATGCGGGCACGGTCCTGGCCTTCGGGTCCGACGCGCCGGTGGAGGCGGCCGATCCACGCGAGGGCTTTTACGCAGCCGTCGCGCGCCGCGACCGCGACGGCTATCCGGCATCGGGCTGGAACGTGGAGGAACGCCTGACGACGCTTGAGGTGTTGAGAGGGTACACTGTGAGCCCGGCGATGGCAGCGGGCGACGCCGACAGGCGTGGGCGGATTGCTCCGGGCTTCGCCGCGGACTTCGCGGCCTGGAATCTGGACTTGGTGGAGGCGGATGCGGAGAACATTCGCGGCGCGGAGGTGGTAGCAACTGTGGTTGGAGGAGAAGTCGTATACCGAGCGTAGCGGATGCTCGCGAGCGAATCGACTGATATGGACGACCTCGAGGGTGTGGTAGAGGCATTGGCGGAAGCCCGGTTCGTTGTAGCAGCAACGGGGGCGGGTATGTCCAAGGAGAGCGGGATCCCCACGTTCCGTGATGCGCAGGAGGGGCTCTGGGCGCGCTATCGACCCGAAGAACTTGCTACGCGGGACGGTTTCCAGCGCGACCCGGCCCGCGTCTGGGGATGGTATAACTACCGCCGCGGGCTCGTCGCCGGTTGCGAGCACCACGCCGGGCACACGGCGCTGGCTCGGCTCGAGCGGTTGGTGCCGGAGATGGTGGTGGTCACGCAGAACGTCGACGGGCTGCACAGGCGTGCCGGCTCGAGCACGGTGCTGGAGCTTCATGGAAACATCAACCGCTTCAAGTGCTTCGACCATGATCACTCGGCGGACACGGAGATGCCGATCTCTGACACCGTTGGGCCTTTAGAGCCGCCCCGGTGTTCGATTTGTGGCTCGTACGTGCGGCCGGACGTGGTGTGGTACGGGGAGATGCTGCCGCCGGGTGTGTACGAGCGGGCCGAAGCACTGTCGGGATCGTGCGACGTCATGCTCGTCGTCGGGACTTCGGGAATCGTTTACCCGGCGGCAGCGTTGCCGATGGTCGCCCGGGCCGGAGGCGCCAAGATAGTCGAAGTGAACGTTGAGAGATCCGAGTTGAGCCATATGGTGGACGTGTTCTTACAGGGATCGGCCCGTGACGTCCTGCCGCGACTGGTCTCGCGTGTTGAGGAGGGTAGGTGCTAGTCGCATTGAGGGCTGGTGGTGGTAGCCCGGTTCGCCGCTGGGTCGCTGCGCTCGCCTTCTTGGGGGTCGCGAGCGCCGGATGCAACGACCGCTCGCGCCCTACGGTTCCGGTGTTCGGTAACCTGACCGTCCTTTCGGATCCCTCGGGGGCTGAGATCGCCGTCGATGGCGAGATCCTCGGACAGACTACCCCAGCGACGCTCGAAGGTATTCCGGCGGGTACCCGCCTCCTGGAGCTGGCGTACGTTCCCGGCCCGGCCGAGATCTTCCTGTGGGCTGACAACGTGACGGTGCCGGAGGAATCGGTTGACACGGTGGATGCGGCGCTCGAAGGAGGATGCGGCCAGAATTGCCCGTTTCTCATGGACCAGGGCCGGATTCGCTGCCGCTCCACTGGGCGTGGTGACACTTGCGCCACCGTATTCTATGACGGCGTACCGGCGCTTCAGTGGCCGGACGCCTCGGGCGGCGAGTACGGTGCCGGGGGGCGACTTCTCCTGGCCGGGATGATCGAAGGCGGGGCTCAAGACGGCGACACGATAGCCGTCCAGGTCTACGATCTTGCTTGGGTGGGTCGCAGTCCGATGAGGCAGGTCAGTACTGGTCGCCGCAAGGTCATGGAGCTGGAGTACTGGGGCTCAGGCCGGTACAGCGGAGAGTCGTTGGTGGGCCTGGAGGTCAAACAGACGATACTCGCCGTTGACAGCGCCGGCATCGAAGACGTGCTCTTCATCCACTACGAGGTCAAGAACGTCAGCGACGACGAGCGCTACCGGCGGCTCTACTCGTGGGTGCCCGAAGGCGGGTATTCGTATCGGTCGCTCTACATTGGCTTCGGGCTGGATGCCGACATCGGCTCATCGGAAGACGACCTCGGTACTTATGACCTCGACCTCGACCTGGCGTTCATGTACGACGCTCACTTCCAGGACCCGGAACTGGGTGAGTTCGCCGAGCGGCCGGCTCTCGTTGGCCTTGTCAACGTCGAAGCACCGGCCGGCGCCACGGAGCGGAGATACACGATGTGGCGGCGGCGGGACGACTGGGACGACGACGACCGGCACGATTTCGGGTGGCGTATCCTCGCCGGGCGCCTGA
>JBDHHL010000325.1:0-5414 GCA_039589375.1 Gemmatimonadota bacterium
TGCCGATGGCGGAGCAGTTCGTTATCACGTACCTGGCGCCCG
Source organism: Gemmatimonadota bacterium (assembly GCA_039589375.1). Lineage (GTDB taxonomy): Bacteria > Gemmatimonadota > Gemmatimonadetes > Palauibacterales > KS3-K002 > JASFMO01. The sequence continues at coordinate 43 of JBDHHL010000325.1, forward strand.
ACACGGTAGAATTGACGCCGCAAACGGTAGACGATCCGTACAACTTCTGGATCTTCAGGATTCGCGTCGGCGGCAACCTAGGCGGGGAAGAGCGGCAGAGCTATTTCTCGGGAAATGGGTCGCTCTCGGCCAATCGGACGACGGAGGAATGGAAGATCAGGCTGTTCCTGAACGGATCCTATGCCGAGGACCAATTCGAATTGAGCGACGGCTCCGAGGTCACGAGCTTTGAGCAGAGCCAGCATGGCGGGGGGTCGGTAGTCAAGAGCCTGGGAGAGCACTGGTCGCTGGGGGTTTGGGGGTCGGCTGGCGCGTCGACATTTCAGAACTACGATCTGTGGGCGGAGTTGGGGCCGGCCGTCGAGTACAACGTCTTCCCCTACTCAGAGTCCACGCGCCGCTCGTTCACGTTCGTCTACTCCGTCCAGCTGAACTACTACAACTACATGGAGGTCACTTTATTCGATCGAACGGCGGAAACGCGTCCTCAGCAGTACGCGGAGATCTCATACACGGTCAGGCAGCCCTTCGGTACGGTGACCGCTTCGGTCGAAGGCGAGAACTACCTGGACGACTTCGAGCAGCACCGCTTCAATGTTGGGGGGTTCCTCAACATCCGCCTGGTTAGGGGTCTGCAGCTGAACATACACGGGTCACTCGCTCGGATTAAGGACCAAATCAACCTGCCTCGCGAAGACGCGACCGACGAAGAGGTCCTGCTGCGCCGTAGAGAGCTCGGTACGGACTACCGCTACCGGCTCAATCTCAGCCTCAGCTACACCTTCGGTTCCATTTACAACAACATAGTCAACCCGCGCTTCAGATAGGCCGTCTCTGTAGCCCGCGGTTTCCTGGACCGGCTCCGCTCGCGCCGGTGTTCATGATTCATTGAGGCCATCGCGCCAACATGTCCTGGTGAGCGGTGACCGAGTGGAAACCGGCGGCGGCGGGGCGGGGGCTGGTTTGCGGCGTTGGCTGGATCGCGTGCTGCCTCCGGTCTGCGTGGCCTGTGGGGATCCCCTGAAGCGGGGTGCGTCGGAGGCGTGCGAAGTCTGTTGGGCCCGCGCTGCTCGTCAGCGCTCGCCGCTCTGCCCTCGTTGTGGTATTTCGTTGCAGGACAAAGGAGTAGCTTCCTCGACCTCGACCTGTATTGAGTGCCGGGATTGGCTGCCGTACCTCAGGCAGGCGCGTGCGCCCTACGTGATGCGAGGCACGGCCGCGGCGATGGTCCACGCGCTGAAATACGGCGGCTGGCGCGGGCTGGCGGCGATGATGGGGACTCGCATGGCCGAGCTTCGCTTCGATCCGAACGTGGAAGCGGAACTGTCGGGCGTGGTACCGGTACCGCTCAGCCCCACGCGTCTGCGCGAGCGCGGTTTCAACCAAGCAGAGCTTCTGGCACGCTCGGTGGCACGGAACCGGGCCTTGCCGCTCCTACCGGATGTGCTGATTCGGCAGCGGCACACAAGCAGGCAGGCGCGCCTGTCGCTGAGCGAGAGGTCGGCCAACGTGTCGGGCGCGTTTCGACCACGAGAGGGAAAGCAGGGCCGCGTGGAAGATGCGCACCTGCTGCCCGTGGATGATGTGCTGACCACGGCGGCGACCGTAAAGGACTGCGTCAGGGAGTTGTGCGTGGGAGGTGCTCGCGCGGCCAGCGTTCTGACGTTTGCCAGGGCCCGCCCCGAGTTGCTGCGGGAGAACGAATGAGTTGTGAGTGTACTGAAGACGTCCCGCCTGGGCGGCCAGAGACATGGCCGTCCAGGCAGAACGAGTGGCTTAGGACCCTCAGCCTATGGCCGAGGTAACGAGGCCGAAGCCTATTTGCACGATTCCGTCGAGCCTATCGAGCATCGTCCGCAGCGCGGTATAGCCGCGCCCGATGGCCTGCAACTCCGAATCGGACAGATCCTGATTCAATTCCAAGAGCTCGACTGCGCACTGCTGGGAAGGCCGGCTGACGACCGGGTTCTCATATGTGCCCGAGACGCAAGCGACGACCTCGATCTCGCCGCCGTGACCGTCTACTATCGGGAACATGAAGATCGCGGGTCCAGCTATGCTACCGCTGCTTGTTCCAGCGAGGTCAACGGTGAGCTCCCATTCCAAAGTGGAAGTGGGGAAGCCCTTGTAAAGGGTGGCGAGGACCGTAAAGGTCCCGGTCGTCAGATCGTCAGTACGATTGAATCCCGCGAACACATCGGACACGACAGGAACCGTGAAGCCGGCAATGCGTTGACTGCCGAGGGTACCGAGCACTCCGAGCGCAGGGATACTGAATTGGGAGCTGCCATCGGGAGTCCGGAGGTCCACGCCGATGGTCAACTGGTAAACGAGCGAGCTGGGGTTGAGAAAGCTGCCGGGGCTAGTAAACATGTGGAGTACCTGAACACCGTCGATCATGACCTTGAGGTTGAGGTTGACATCCGGAAGTGTCATCGGGCAGTCGAGATCGAGATGACCGATCTGATTTAGCGGAGTGACCAGCGTACCTCCGGACGAGACCTCGTAGAGGAGGAATCGGGCACCATCGGCGGGGGCGCCCGTCATTGATGTCGGGAAGTAGGCGCTTTGAGCGGTGACCCATTCGAAAGTGGTTCCCGTCACGTCCGGTGATAGGCACGACTGGAGGAGAGCGGCGCTCGACGCAGGACCCAAGGCGGCCGGCGCCCCGCCCAGCGCGTTGGCGATGCGCTGCCCGAAGAAGTCGATGCTTCGGTACGCCGGCTCGTTGGCGGTGAAGTAGTCGTCCACCACACCTTCCAGCGCGGCGGCCGCCGCGCCGAAATCTCCCCCGGCTACCGGCCCTGTGCCGTTACTCTTCTCGTCGCAGCCGGCAAACAGGCTAAGGGCGAGGGCCAAGCCGACGACCGAATCCGGGACCTGCTCCACCTATTCATATGCGTGTCCTCCTTGTGCGTTGGTGGCGGAGCAGGTCTGGCCCCGCCGCGGATCACTGCTGGGGGCCGGCGCCATTGCAAAGGTCTCTCGCCTCGCGCGGGTCGACCGCCACCCCGTTCTTGCCCAAAATGCAACCACGTTGAATATCGGTGCCTGACTGGTGAGGTGCAAGACATTTTGCACTGATTCGCTTCGCATGCTTACCGTCCCGAATGAGGTGACTGCAGGGCCTGCTGGCCCCGCTAGTGATAACTGTTGCCGCCTCCTAGGTATAACGCAGCCAAAGAGCGAGGATTCTCACTCGAGAGGAAAGCCATAGCCGGGCCACTGGCCTGGCATCCTTGATGGCGCAACCACGGAACATCGGCGGCGAAGGCTCTTTCCGTCCGTGCCGCTCTACCGTAATGTGTGATTTGGCCCTAGCCAATTGCCGACGGATCAGTGTCATAGCCCAGGAGGTGGTGGAGAGATGGCGGTTCGAGTTGGAATAAACGGGTTCGGTCGGATCGGAAGGATGATCGTGAGAGCGGCCAAGCAGGACGGTCGCGGCGCGGGCTTGGATTTCGTGGCGGTGAACGATCTCACCGACACGAAGACACTGGCGCATCTGTTTCGGTACGACTCGGTGCATCGGGGTTACCAGGGAAGCGTCGATACAAAGGGCGAGCATCTTGTGATCGACGGGGACGAAGTCCAGGTGTTCTCGGAGAGGGATCCAGCCAAGTTGCCGTGGAAGGACTTGGGAGTGGACATCGTCTTCGAGTCTACCGGGATATTCAGATCTCGGGACGACGCCAGCAAGCACCTGGAGGCAGGTGCGAAGAAGGTGGTCATCACTGCTCCGGCCAAAGGTGAGGACCTTTCCATCTGTCTTGGCGTCAACCACGAAGCGTACGAGCCGGGCGATCATCACGTTCTTTCGAACGCCAGTTGCACGACCAACTGTTTGGCACCCGTGGTGAAAGTGCTGCTGGGGGAATTCGGTTTCCGGCGCGGGTTCATGACGACGATTCACAGCTATACCAACGACCAGCGGCTGTTGGATCTGCCGCACAGGGATCTGCGGAGAGCACGAAGCGCGGCGCTGTCGATGATCCCGACGACGACCGGTGCGGCCAAGGCCACCGGGGTCGTGATCCCGGAGGTGAAGGGGAAGTTGGATGGCATCTCTGTGCGAGTTCCGACGCCGAACGTCTCGCTGACCGACCTGGTGGCGGTGCTGGACAAGACGCCGAGCGCGGACGACGTGAACGCCGCGTTCAAGGCCCACGCCGAAGGTGATCTGAAAGGCATCTTGGAGTACAGCGAGGATCCACTGGTCTCGGTGGACTACATGGGCCATCCGGCCAGCTCGATCGTCGACGGCCTCTCGACCAACGTAATCGACGGCAACTTCGTCAAAGTACTCTCGTGGTACGACAACGAGTGGGGCTATTCGGCGCGTTGCGTAGATCTGGCAAACTACATCGCCGACAGACTCTAGAGAGACAGAGCTGCAATGTTGAACAAGATGACCATCCGTGACCTGAGCGAGTCACAGCTCCAGGGTCGCAGGGCCCTGGTGCGCGTGGATTACAACGTGCCTTTGGATGAGGAAGGCCGGGTGACGGATGACGCGCGGATTCGAGCGACGTTGCCGACGCTGGAATACTTGCGGGGCCGGCAAGCCAGGATCGTCCTGATGTCGCATCTTGGGCGACCGAAGGGCCAGGCCGTGGCCAAGTACTCCTTGCGGCCCGTCGCTGACCACCTCGCCGGGCTGCTTGCAGAACGGGTTGGCTTCGGTTACGGCGCCGGTTCGGGCGAGGCGATCGAAGCCACCGAGGCGCTGCAGCCGGGCCAGGTCTTGTTGCTAGAGAATACCCGCTTTGATGCGGGCGAAACGAAGAACGATCCGGCTTTGGCCGAAGCCATGGGGATGCTGGGCGACGTCTTCGTTAACGACGCGTTCGGGACCGCTCATCGCGCTCACGCGTCCACGGCGGGCGTCGCGGCTTATGTGCAACCGGCGGTGGCGGGCCTTTTGATGGAGCGGGAGCTCGACCACCTGGGCGGGCTGCTGGCGCAGCCGCAGCGGCCGTTTGTGGCCGTGCTGGGCGGTGCGAAGGTGAGCGGAAAGATCGACTTGATCGAGAATCTCTTGGGCAAAGTGGAGCGGCTGTGCGTCGGCGGGGCGATGGCCTGCACGTTCCTCAGAGCGATGGGGCTCGAGACGGGTGCTTCGCTGGTGGAGGAAGACCTTGTCGAGTTTGCCGGAGTCCTGATCGAAAGGGCGGGCGATGCGTTGGTGCTGCCAACCGACGCCGTCGTGGCGCCATCGCTGGAAAGCGGGGAGGGTGCGAACGTCGTCGGCGTTGGCGCGATACCGGCCGATCAGATGCTGCTTGATGTGGGGCCCGAGAGCGCCGAGGCCTTTGCCGACGTCATCCGGGCCGCTCGGACCATACTCTGGAACGGGCCGATGGGTGTGTTCG
>JBDHHL010000326.1:0-5414 GCA_039589375.1 Gemmatimonadota bacterium
GGACAAAACGACGTTCCTGCGTCGAATTACGGAGGACCCCTCGCTGGCTTTCCGTGTTGTGCTGAAGATGTCGCATCGTATCAGGGAGCTGAATGCGGAACTGGCCGGGTTCAAGGAACGGTTTGGCGGCGGAGATTGATTTCGCCTCTGCACACGGCTCGACAAGGACCGCCGATGAACGTGACGATAAGCCCGAAAGACCGCGGATATCTACTGGAGACCACCCTTCGGGTGCCACGGTCTCTCGACGAGGTCTTCCGCGTATTCTCCGACGCGAAGAACCTCGAGCAGCTAACGCCGCGCGCGCTCCGCTTCAAGATCCTCACACCCGATCCGATAGTCATGAGGCCGGGCCTGTTGCTGGACTACCGCCTGCATCTTCACGGCTTTCCTGTCCGGTGGCAAAGCGAGATCTCCGCCTGGGAACCGCCGCACCGGTTCGAGGACAGGCAGCGAAAGGGACCGTATCGCTGGTGGGTGCACGAACACAGTTTCGTGGGGGACGGCGATCATACCGAGATGACCGATCGGGTCAAATACGGTGTTCCGGGTGGTGCCCTCGTCCACCGCCTCTTCGTCGCGCGTGACCTTCGCAAGATCTTCGAGTATCGCGCAACTCAGTTCTGCCATATGCTCGGCGTCCCTGAGGCGGAGTGCGACGGCTATTGAGCGGCGGACGCAGAGGCGCTATATGTAGTGCCTCCATAGGAGCAGCCGCGGTAGGCCGGTCCAGCATTGGGAACCGAACTCGGAGGTTAGTAGTTCAGCCTTCATAGTGGCGGTATTGCCTGGAGGCGCTGGCGCCTTCGCTCTACTCTTGGAAACGTCTCCCAAGGAAAGGTGTTAGTACGCTTGAGTTCGTGCAGTCGCATTAGAGGCCTCATCCTCGTTTTCGCCCTGTTCGCCGTGTCGAGCGCGTGTGCCGGCGGCGGGCGTGCTATCCCACCGTTGACCCCGGAGCCCACCGGGACATACCACGTGGGCAAGTTCGTATGGTACGACCTTCTGACCCACGATGTGCCAGGGGTCGAGCGGTTCTACGGCGAGCTCTTCGGTTGGGAATTCGAAGAAGGATATGGCGAATCCGGAAACTTCACACTGATCACCCACGATGGCACGCCGATAGGTGGCATCGCGTACGTCGACACGCTCCCTGGCGGAGTGAGCCGTGCGCGCTGGGTGCCGTCGCTTTCAGTACCGGATGTGGACCGGGCCGTGGACGTGGTTCAACAAGCCGGGGGCGCTGTCTACTACGGCCCTGACGAGGCTGGAGAACGTGGCCGCCTCGCTGTTGTCGGTGACCCGGAGGGGGCGCTGCTGGCGTTCGTTAGAGCGGCCGGTGGCGATCCGGTAGACCGCGACCCGCCGTACGACAGCTGGCTGTGGACGGAACTCTGGACCCATGATGTCGAGGCGGCGATAGCGTTCTACCAGTCTCTGGTCGCCTACGAGGTGGACACCATCGACAGGTCGGTGTTGAATGACTACACGGTGCTGCAACGAGATGGTCGCCCTCTTGCCGGGGTGAGGGAGCTGCCGTGGGAAGATGTCATGCCCAATTGGCTTCCGTACGTCCGCGTTGTGGATCCCGTGGCAATTGCGGCTCGCGTGGAGTCGCTCGACGGGAGAGTGCTCATCGCGCCGGCCGACAGCGTACGGGCGGGCAGCGTCGCCCTTATCGCCGATCCTTCGGGAGCGGTACTCGCCGTGCAGAAGTGGCCGGTTGAAGACGATGAAAGGATGGGAATGAGATGAGAACGCTCGCGAAGGCTTGTCTGACCGTGGCGGCGAGCCTCATCTGTCTCGCGGCCGTCGGCTGCGGCCCCGGCGGCGGCGTCTACGTGGGCGTGGCGGTTCCGGGTCCCTATGTCGGATATCCAGGTGGGATGCATCCGGGATACGTCGGCCGCCCGCCGTACGTCTATGAGGAAGATGCGTTGAACCTGCCGACGGAGTCGCGCGAGCGTTACGCTGCAGCCGGGCAAGTGGAAACCCTCCAGGAGTGTAAGACCGACGAATCGGATGGCGACCCGTGCGATCGTCCTGGCCGCGATCGGAGTAGTCTGGAAAACGCCGAACCGGCGGAAGCGCCGGCGCGCGAGCCCAACTCGGCGAAGCGCTAGATAGAGCTACCTGCGGGCCGAGTGACGCTCAGCGCACGTCGCTCGGCCGTCATTGATGCTGAACGCGAGGTCGGCCCCAAAGGTGGCCACGGCTTGTGCTCGGTTGGCTTGCTCCAGGTAAGCCGTTGACCCGGGAGAGTCCAGTGCAAACCACGCGACGCCAGAACCCAATCGACCGTGTTCTGCGTATCGTCACGGATGTCCGTCCGGGCGAGGGCTCGACCGCCATCCTGCTGGCACTCAACGTCTTCCTGGTTCTTGCGGCTTACTATGTTGTGAAGCCGGTGAGGGAAGCGTTGCTCGGTGAAGGTGCGGGCGAGACCGTCAAGGCCTACATGTATGCCGTGATAGTCGTTCTCCTGGCCGCGGTCGTCCCGCTCTACGGCAAAGTGGCGAGCGCCATGCCGAGACGGCGGCTGATCAATGTGGTGACGGCGTTCTTCGCGGCCAACCTCGTCCTCTTTTATGTCGTTTTCCAGCTTGGCATCCCCCTGTTCGCGCAGGGCGTCGTTTTTTTCCTGTGGGTCAGCGTTTTCAACGTGATGGTGGTCGCCCAGTTCTGGGCGTTCGCTAACGACATCTACAGTGCCGAGGAAGGCGAGCGGCTCTTTCCCATCGTGGCGTTCGGCGCTTCCCTAGGGGCTGTCGTCGGCAGCGTGATCACCGGCGTGGCGATACCGCTTTTCGGCGTGTATCTGCCCCTCGTTGTCGCGGCCGTCATTCTCATGGCCAGCCTTCTAGTTACGAATCTCGTCGACGCGCGCGAGCGCCGCCTGAAGGAATCCGATCTTCCGGACCTGCTGACCACGGGCGCCGTGCCCGCCGCGTCCCAGGAGATCCCGCTCGACGAGGTTCGAGCGGCGCTCACAGGCGAGATAGACGTTCGGGATGTGCAGAGAACTCTGACCGGCGAGATCTCGCTCGCTGAGGTGCGCAGGGCGCTGGAGGAGGATGAGAAGCCGACGGTAGACGAAGGTGACGTGCGGGCGAAGCTCGAGGAGACGGCAAAGACGGTCGACCTATCGGGTACAGAGAATCCATTCAGGATGGTCTTCCGCTGCCCGTACCTGCTCATGGTCGGCCTACTGATACTGCTGCTCAATTGGGTGAACACGGGCGGCGAAATCATCCTCACGGGTATCGTGAATAGGACCGCCGAAGCAGCGGTGCTGTCCGGGCAAGCCGGAGGGCTGACCGAAGGAGAGCTGATCGGGACCTTCTGGGCGAGCTTCTTCAGCGGTGTAAACACGCTCGGACTTCTTCTACAACTGTTCGTAGTGTCGCGCGTCATAAAATACTTGGGCGCCGGCGTGGCGTTGCTGATACTGCCGCTGATTTCGCTTGGCGCCTACTCGCTCATGGCGTTCTACCCGATCCTGGTATATGTGCGCTGGGCGAAGACGGCCGAGAACGGCACCGACTACTCGTTGCAGAACACCGTGAAGAACATGCTCTTCCTTCCCTGTACCCGCGAGCAAAAGTACAAGGCGAAGCAGGTGATCGATGCCTTCTTCCATAGGGCCGGAGATGTGTTGGTGAGCCTCACATTCTTCATCGGAACGACGTTCCTCGCCATGGAAACGAGGCACTTCGCCCTGTTTAACTTGGGGTTGGTGGCGATCTGGCTGGTTCTGGCTGTGTTCATCGGCCGCGAGTACAAGCGACTGGTTGCCTCGGGCAGTCCTCCCTGTATGTAGTCCGCGAGGCGCAGGCAAGCGAATCCACGACCACGATCGACCGAGCTTATAGCGATATGAGAGTACAGTTTTGGGGCGCAGCACAGACCGTCACAGGCTCGATGCACCTGCTGGAGGTGAACGGCCACAAGTTGCTTCTCGACTGCGGTCTGTATCAGGGCCGGCGAAAGGAGGCTTTCGAGCGAAATCGGAACCTGCCTTTCGATGGGTCGGAAATCGACGCCGTTGTTCTTTCGCACGCCCATATCGATCACAGCGGCAATCTGCCCTCTCTGATCAAGTCAGGCTTCGGCGGTTGCGTCTATTCCACGTCGGCCACTCGCGATCTCTGTGCATACATGCTGGTGGACTCGGCCCACTTGCAGGAGAACGACGTCAAATATGTGAACAAGCGGCGCAAGAGGCAGGGAAAGAAGCTGTTCGAGCCGCTGTATACGAAAGAGGACGCGTACCAGACGCTGGAGAGGTTTCACGCGATCGACTACGATCATCCCTTCCGGCCAATTCCCGGCGTCACGGTCCGGTTTCGCGATGCAGGCCATATTCTCGGGTCGGCGATCGTCGTCGTCGACGTGCAGGAGAAGGGCAGGAACTCGCGGCTCGTCTTTAGCGGCGATGTCGGGCGAAGGGGCCTGCCGATCTTGAGGGACCCGCAGATTACCGAGGGTGCCGACTTCGTGATCATGGAGAGCACTTACGGCGAGCGGTACCACGAGTCTGACGGTGACGCCGGCAAACTGCTCCGCGAGACGGTCGAGGAAATCGTCGGCAGCGGCGGCAAACTTCTGATCCCTGCCTTCGCTGTCGGTCGCACGCAAGAGATCGTCTACCGTTTGAACCAGCTTTGGGAATCGGGCGATCTGCCGGCGGTCAAAGTGTTCGTGGACAGCCCGCTGGCGATAAACGCTACCGAGGTGTTTCGGGTGCACCCGGAATGCTACGACGCCGAGTACCGCCACTTGCTGCTCGTCGATTCGGACAATGACCCGTTGTCCTTTTCGGGCTTGCGCTACCTGCGGAGCGCGGAAGAGTCGATGAAGCTGAACGACATGAAGGGGCCTGCGGTCATAGTCTCGGCATCGGGCATGTGCGAAGGAGGCAGAATCCTGCATCACCTGCGCAATCACGCGGTGAATCGTGAGTCGGTCGTGCTATTCGTAAGCTTCCAGGCGGAGCACACCTTGGGACGCAAGATCCTCGCAGGCAAGAACCCGGTGTCTATCTACGGCGAGCGGTATGAGCTCCGGGCCAGCATCCGAAAGGCGGAGGGCTACAGCGCCCACGCGGATCGCACTGGGCTGCTGAGGTGGGCCTCACGTCTGCAGGCCGATGGAGACGTCAAGCACATCTTCCTCGTGCACGGCGAGGAAGAAGCCATGAGCGCCCTCGCCTCGGGCCTGAGAGAGCAGGGCGCGACCGATGTCCGCACCCCGACACGCGGCGAGACGTTCGAGCTTAGCGTTGCTGTCTAGAGTATAGAATGCGCCTTGCCGCTGGTGATTGCCTATACGGTCTACGTCTATAGCGTGTTCAAGGGCAAGGTCGTGTTGGGCGAGGAGAGTTACTGAGCGCGGAGAGCGGTCGAGGTCAGTTG
>JBDHHL010000327.1:0-5405 GCA_039589375.1 Gemmatimonadota bacterium
TCCGGCAGGCCGCCCCACAGCCGGATGATCACGATCAGCGCGCCGATCCCCGCCCCGAAGATCCAGCACCCCTTGTTCGTTACCGGCGACGTGACCATGTCGGTCGCCATGAACCAGGCACCGATCATCAGGCCGCCAGAGAAGAGCATGAACATCGGGCCCGGGTAGCTGGGGTTCAGCAGATGCACGAACTCGGACAGAAGCGCGACGCTGATGAAGATGCTGATGGGAATCCGCCAGTTCAGGAAATTCCGCAGCGCCAGGTACCCACCGCACAACGTGATCAATATCGCCGACGTCTCGCCGATGGACCCGCCGACCGTGCCCAAGAACAGGTCGCGGACCGCCGTCCCGACGCTCTCGAACTTCAGCAGTCCCAGAGGCGTCGCTTCCGTTATGGTGTCGATCTCACCGACGCTCATGAACGGCAGCGCCAGATTGTCACCCCTGACACCCCAGAAGCCCTGGCCCTGAACCGGCCACGTGGTTATCGCCACGGGGAACGCGGCTTGCAGAAAGGCCCGCCCCAGCAGCGCCGGGTTGAAGATGTTCTGGCCGAGCCCGCCGAAGATCAGCTTGCCGGCCCCAATCCCGAACGCTCCGCCGATGAACGCCATCCACAGCGGCAGGCCCGGTGGCAGCGTCAGGCCCAACAGAAGCCCCGTGATCATGCCGGACCCGTCGCGCAGCGACCCCTTGGTCCCGAAGAACCGTTCCGTTATCAGCGCGCCCGCCGTCGCCGAAGCGATCACCAGCAGCGCACCCATACCCCAGAAGAAAGCGGCCGCGATGATGATCGGCACCAGAGCGCCGACCACGTTCCACATGATCTGGGGCGTCGTGGCCGGCCCCTTCAGGTGCGGAGAAGCGGTGACGAGAAAGCGCGGCAGGCTCATGCGGCCGCCGTCTTCGCTTGCAACCGCCGTATCGCGGTCCGGGTGACCTGGAAGAGCTGTGACAACGGAATATTGGATGGACAGACGTACGAGCAGCAGCCGCACAACATGCAATCCCAGATGTGGTGCTCCTCGGTCTCGACGTACTGACCCGCCATGGCCATCTGCCCCAGCAGCTGTGGGTTCAGGAAGACCGGGCACGCGTCTAGGCAATGGCCGCAGCGGATGCAGTTGTACGTCTCTTTCCGCTTGGTCTCGTCCCTCGACAAGACGATGACGCCCGTGACGCCCTTCAGAATCGGCACGTCGAGGTTGGCCTGTGGCGCTCCCATCATGGGTCCGCCGAAGACGATCTCGTGAGCATCTTCAGTGAGACCGCCGCAGGCCTCGATCAGCTCGCCGACCTTGGTGCCGACGGGGACGACCAGATTGCTCGGCGTCTTCACGCCGCGGCCGGTGACCGTGACGATGCGCTCGATCAGCGGCAAGCCCGTGTCGAACACCTCGGCGATGGCGGCGCAGGAACCGACGTTCTGCACCACGACCCCCACGTGCAGCGGCAGCTTGCCCGACGGGACCTCGCGCTTCAGCAGCGCTTCGATCAGCATCTTCTCGGCGCCCTGGGGGTACTTAACCGTCAGCGGGTGCACGGTAGCGTTGAGATCACTGGGAAGCGTGGCCCGGATGGCCTCGATAGCGTCCGGCTTGTTCTTCTCGATGCCGATCATCGCCCGGTCGACGCCCAGCGTGTGCATCATGATGCGAAGTCCCATGTGCACGCGCTCGGGATACTCCGACATGATGTGATGATCGGTGGTGAGATATGGCTCGCACTCGCACCCGTTGATGATGACGGTGTCGAGCTCCACATCCTCGGGCGGTGACAGCTTCACGTGCGTTGGGAAGGCAGCGCCGCCCAGCCCGACGACGCCGGCGTCCTGAACCGCCTGCACGACCTGCTTGGGCGACAGCCCCTCCCAATGCGGGACCATGCGCGGACGTGGAGCCTGGGCCGAATAGCGATCGACGGCGATCCGAATCGCAGGCTTGTACGTCCCGTCCGGGTGCGGCCACAGCTCGATCGCTTTGACCGTACCGCTGGCGGAGGCGTGCACCGGCGAAGAGATGAAGCCATCCGCCGCGGCCAGCTTGTCGCCTCGTTCGACGCGATCGCCTTCGCTGACGATCGGCACCGCCGGCTTGCCCGTGTGCTGGCTGAGCGGCAAAACGACCTCGTCCGGAAAAGGCATCCGGCGGATCTTCTCCCGCTCGGTCAGCTCTTTCAGTTCAGGCGGATGAACACCGTGCCTGAATGTACGGCGTCGAGAGGCCATCTATGGTCCTGTTGTTCTGTCACCCTGTTGAATATCGAATTTCGAACACCGAACACTCAATAATGTTGTGCTATTACACGTTCTTCAGCATTCGGCATTCTATTGTTCGATATTCGATATTCAAAACGCCGCCTAATTGAACGGTTCTGCGCGTTTGATCCACTTGGCGAGATCTTTCTCTTTCGGATTCAGCGGCGTCCCCGGGTGAATGATCTTCACCGGGCACTTCTCTGCCGCCTGCACCAACTGCTTGAACGTTCCGCCCTTCGCGTCCTTGATGTACGCCTGCTTCGCATCGTTGTAGGCGAACAGCTTCTTGTTGATGTTCGTGCACTCGTTACAGGTCGTGCAGCGGATCGTGTCGATGTACGGCTCTAACGCGAGGCCTTCTTCGGCCTCCTCCTCGACCACGGCCGGCGCAGCCGCCGCCGCTGTAGCCGGCGGCGCCTCGACCGCCACGGCCGCTCCACCACCCGCGGACCCGATCGGCACATCCGAGAAGTCCATGCCCAGCGGCTTCAGGCCCGGCGTCGCCTGCGCGCGCTTCAGCAGGTCGGCCACGGTCATCTTGCCGTTGCCCGCCTTGAGCAGGCCCTCGGCCAGGCGCCGCGCCACCACCTGCGGGTACTTCATCTTGAGGTCGGCGATCTTCACCTCGTAATCGGCCCGCAGCGCGTCCAGCTTCTTGTCGAGTTCTTCCTCGAGCTCGGCCTCGACAACACCGTGGTGCGCATCGGAAGCGACCAGTCCGGCCATCTCTCTCAGATTGAGCCACAGGTCCAGCCGATCCTCGGCCAGCTCTACCATCTCCGGGGAGGCCGTCAGCCGCTTCAGCTTCTTCTCCAGGTCGATCACGTAGATGAACGGCTTCTGCCCGTTGCGCTCCTCTGCCGGGATATCCAGGTACTCGGCGAACGGGACCAGCTCGTCTTCATCGACGTCGGCCGGCAGCTTCTTGAAGTGCTTCTTGAAGCGCGCCTCGGTGGCCGCCCAGTCCGCGATGGTGAGCGGCAGCTCCATCATCTGCTCCTGGCCCTCATCATCGACAAACTTCAACTCGTAGGTCGGCCACTTGTCTTCGACCGATGGATTGCCGTCCAGGTTCAGCCGCTCGCTCAGCTCGTCACCCTCGTCGGGATCGTAGACCAGGAACGGGAAGGCCCGGCTCTCCAGCGACAGGCGCGCCGCCTCCGTGGCCTTATCGTCACCCAAACCGTGTTCCGGTGGACACGGACAGTGGAGGATGAACACCGCCGGGTTCCGGCCGTTCAACCCCTTGATCACGCCGGCCAGCAGGTGCGAGGGCAGCGCCTGCGACGACTGCAGCACATAGGTGCCGCGGTGCGCCATCGCGATCAGCGACATCTCCTTGCGCGTCTCTTCCTTGCCGTGCTGGTCCTTGCCGAACGCCGCCATGTCGGAGACCTGGCCGGTGAAACCACTGGTGCACGCCTGGCCACCGGTGTTCGAGTAGACCTGCGTGTCCAGCACGATGATCCGGATCGGCTTGCCCGACGCCATCAAGCGCGAGGCGTTCTGGAAGCCGATGTCGAGCATGGCGCCGTCGCCGCCCACCGCGAAGATCGGCGGGCAAAGATGGAACTCCTCGTCGGTGAACCCCCGCCAGTCGAGCTTGGTGAAGACCGGCTCGTGCTCTTCGGGGTTGTATTCGCCCGCCAGCTCCAGCTCGGCGCGCCGGATCGAGATGAAGCCGTCGCCCATCTTCCGCATGTGACCCTCGAAGATGCCGATAGCGATCGAGGGCGCGTCCTGGAACAGGTGGTTGGTCCAGGGGAACGGGTACGGGTTGAACGGATACGTGCTGCCCCATACCGACGAGCAGCCCGTCGCGTTGGTGAAGGCGGTCACCGAGCGTCCCTTACCGCTCGGTCCTTCGGTGTAACGCCAGAGGAGATCCTTCAGGTCCCGGATCATCTTGGCGATCCGCTGCACGTCCTCTTTCTTCGATTCCTCCAGCGGCACCTCGAGCTCGCCGTTCGCTTCGGCGCTGACCGAATCGAGATCGGCGTCGGAGGCGAGCAGTCCGCGAGCCTTCGCATCGAGCTGGGCGATCAACTCCTCCAGCTTCTTCACGTGCTGTTCGACCCTCGGCAGCATCACCGCGTTCACCGCCGACAACACCAGGTGGATGCCCGTCTTCTCGCCGCAACCCATGCAGGCGCCGTCGCCGCCGAAGATCGAGCGATAGTTGTCTTTCTTCAGCAGCATCGATGACAGCACACCGATGCCCTCGTCCAGGTTCGCGATGTTGACGTAGCGGTCGTCGGTGTCCGGCAGCCACTCCCACAGCTTCCAGTTGCGGCGCAGCTTCTCAACGATCTCCTCGTCCTGCTTCACCGTGATCAGCGCCTGGTCCGGGCAGACCTCGACGCACAGATTGCACCCCTTGCAGGCTTCGGGGCTGACCGTGATCGAGAGAAGACCGCCGGTCCCCTTCTCTTCCGACTCGGGCAAGTCGAAGAACGGAGCCGTCTTGGCCAGCGGGAAGTCGACCAACGCCGAGTAGACCGGCGCGAACTCCTTGTCCAGCTCGGCGCGACGTTCCGCGTCCCAGCCGAGCTTGTCGACCACCTGCTTGTAGGCCAGCGAGAGCACATCCGCGAAGGTCGTGAAGGGAACGCCCTTCATGATCTTCCGCGACTCGTTGCCCAGGTGCTTGGTGATCTGACGCATACGGTCGAACGACCGGCCGTTCGAAACCGTGATGATGGCCGCATCGAGAATCTGCTCGACCGTGTTGACCAAGCCGGGGATCGCCGCATCCGGACAGACGGTCCAGCACTGGGCGCAGCCTGTGCACTTATCAGCCACGAACTCCGGAACCTCGAAGCGCACGTCCGTCATGTCGCGGATGGTGCTGGTCGCGGCTGGTATCGCGCTCAGCGCTGCGAAGGGGTCGGCGATGGGCTCATCGCCGCTCTTATATAGATAGGCGACCTGCTCCCAGAATCTTCCCGGATTACCGAAGCCATCGCGCCAGCCTTCACCGTCGAGGACGACCGGCATCTGCGGCGTCTTCGTCGCTTCATCGCTTTCCACCGACAGGTCGGTGTAGTCGACTGCGACGGTCTCGTCGAAGCCCCGCTTGATCACCCGCACGTTGTCCTCGACGACCCGCTCGCCCAGGTGACCGAACTTCTTCTTCAGCTGGGCC
>JBDHHL010000328.1:0-5385 GCA_039589375.1 Gemmatimonadota bacterium
AGCGTTGACGGCAGCGATGTGCCTTTGAACCTCTCTGCCCGGCCTCCTTGTCTGAGGGAGGGATGCCGACAACATTCTCATCACCCTCTCGGCCCGTGTCTGTGACAGGCTCTCCGTGCCTTTCTTGGGCCATCCGCCGGTTCCACATTCACTTCCAGATGTGCAATTACATTCTGCACGCCCATCCCAGCGGGACGGACCAGCTTGGACGTGTTCGCCAGTTGGTGGCGCGGTGTTCGGTGCAGCGTGGCTTCCCAGATGGGAGCGTGGGACAGATCAGACGCGGTCGATCACATCGTCGACGGCCAGCAGCAGTTGGTCCGCCAGCAGTTCAGGCAGATGGCCGCCCCTGACGTACGCAATCAGCGATCGCAGGAAGGCCTCGAGTTGGTTGACCGCGGCGTTGCTCTGACCCCGGTCGAAGCTGGCGACGGCGCTCTCCAGCTTCGATCTGAGGGCGTTGCTCCTGCCCTCAGACAGCACGCCGAACTCGGCAAACTCATCAAGGTCTTCGATGATGAGGTCAACCCTCTCGCCCATCGTCGGCTGCCATATGCGGATGATCCCTTCAGGCGTGTTGAGGAACATGTCGCCGTCAGAGTTCTTGCTAGCCGACCCCGCGTCGATTGGCAGATTGCTAGCGAACAGCTCCGCCACTCCCGCGGGCGAGACCCTGTAGAGAAGGAAGTCGGGGTTGAGAACCCACCAGATATAGCCGTCGGGATCGACGCTGAAGCCGCCCATGGGGCAGCACCCTTCTCGAGTGATCTGGGCGACGGTCTGGTAGGCGCCCGACGTCAGGTCAAAACGCAGTATCCAACGGTACACCTGCGGCCCCGACATGAACCGCGCTCTTTCGGTCGCAAACCCGTAGAGCGTGCCATCCGGGGCGGTCTCCAGCGACAGCTCCATGACCGGCTCCGGCAAGTCAACGACGTGGGTAGCCTGGAGACCGAGCGGCGTGAACTCCTGGATGGTGGCGTTGGCCGCTGTGGGCGATCCTGCGGGCAGGCTGGCGAACAGGTTGCCACTGGAGGGATCGGTGGTAAGGGACTCCGCATCGTATGTCGTCGACCCCGGCACAAGCGTTACCGTGTCCGACACCGGATCATGGTAGTAGATGCCGACGCTGGTCTCGTTGCCCAGGGATACATACAGACCACCGGCCGGATCAAAGGCGATGTCCGCGATGCGTCCGGTCAATCCGTTAAGGTACACCTCGCTGGTTCCATTGGCCGTGAAGCTGACGACCCTGCTCGGTATGGCCGACCCGCACCCATTCACCCCCACGTAGAGCGCGCCGTCGGGCCCGATGTCAACCGAGTGCGAGTTCGCCCACGCCTGGTGCAGCAACTCGCCGCCCGTGTCCGCGTCGAAGTCCACCCAGGTAAGCTTCGATTCCACCCACGAGGCGAATACGGCCCGGCCTGAGTCGTCGAACACCACATCGGCGGGGCTCTGAACCAACGGACAAGGCGGATTGGTCAACGCCATGGGCGTGAGCGCACCGGTCACCTTGTCAACACGAGCGAAGCCGGCGGCTGCGTTGTTCAAATACAGATTCCCATCCCCGTCAAGCGTGAGGTCGGTGTTGTCGGGCGCTATGGCGGAGATGACGGACGTCGAGCCATCCGTCTCGCGCCGGATAAGGCTGTTCGCCATGAAGTCCGCGATGAATATGACGCCGCTGTCATCGGCAACCACGTCGTAAGCGAGGCTTAGGCCCGTCATCAGGTCCGTGTACGTGCCGTCCGGGAACATCTCGTGAACCGTCGTCTCCCCATCAGCCACGCCGAGCATCCGACCGCCCGGCGTATGGTACCAGATGCTGCCCTTTCCTGAGGTGCCCCACACGCTGTATGACCCGTCGGCCTGCACTTGGCGAATGACTCCGTCTACCGTGATGAAGAACGTGTCTGCGGGACCGCCGACGATTATGGAGGTCGAGGCCCAGGGCGGCAGATCGATAACCGTCGTCATTTGGTCGAGGTCCACGTCCACCGATGAAACCCTGACCCCTCCACTCATGTTCGTGTGTCGGATGAATACCTCCCCGCTTTCGCTGCGAGTTATGCGGCCAAGTCCGGCGAGCCGTGGAGTGTAGATCAGATCATACGCATAGTCGTCCGGCAGTACTATCTCGCCCTCTTGCGCCCGGGTCGGCGAGCTTGCATCCAACAAAGAGAAGAGCCCGACTGCCGCGATCACGAGCAGCAGGAGCAGCCTCGCGAATATGAGCTTTGACATCCTTACACCTCCGGTTGGTCGCTCGGCGGCAGCCAAGAACGACGGTTCGGGACGACGGTACGCGGGCACTCGCAAACCGAGCCTCAAGCGCCGGCACGTCGCCCGGTAGGCTCGATTCTATCAGACACGCCGGTGCTTGCCAGTGCACCAAACCACACCAAAGCTACCGTTCTGGAGTGCGCCGATCGCTACGAGATGGGTCGGGGTGGATATCGAGAGCCGTGCGCGCAGCTCTCAACATGGGGCAAACTCCGGCATCAAGAAGGGCCCGCGCGTCGCTCTCCGCGGACCTTCTAGTTACGGCCGGAGTCCATGATGGGTGCCCCGCACACTTGTTGGCCCGTCTGCCGCGCGATGGTCAGGTCAGTAGTCGTATCGTGGCGATAGTGCCCGGCATCTTCAGGCGGACTGTGTTCGCCTGAGTTTCCAGGGGCGCGAGGTCGCGCTCGCGGGCATCACAGAGGAACGCCGCCCTCAGAGTGCGGTCACGGACGCTGACGGCGACAGGTGGGCCCGCCGGGTTGAGCGTGAGCAGGCGGGCGATAATCCCCTCGCCCCTTGACGCGGGCTTGACCGCCGCGACGACGACGTCGGCCCGATCCGTCGTGGCTACGGACTCGGCAAGTTCACGCAGTTCAGCGGAGCCTGTCGTGTCCCACGGGCTGTCGAGGACACTGCGGGCAACACGCGGGACGCCCGCGTCCTGCCAGTCGCCGCCTGGAGTAAACAGTATCGCGTAGTCGAGAGCGTGAGCGGACCGCTCATGGCCCGATACCGGCAGACCGAGGAACGGGACCAGGACATACGCACGCTCGCGGACCGCATTGCGCAGCACTACTGCCTCCAACCGCCCGTCCGGACCGCATGACACCGCGCCCGGCATGCCCAAGCACACAGCAACGCCCTGACCGCCTGCGTCGTCCCGGACGTGAGCGAAGCTCTGCAGCGGCCAGAATGTCGGGTCGTAGAGCCTCTTGAGCGGTCGTGAGATCGTGCCGCCGCTGGCGTCCATCGCGAGCTTGGTCGCGGTGATTCCGGTGGCGAACCGGACCGTCACTGTGTGGCCTTCAGCGGCGCGCCCCTCGACCCTCAGGCGAATCATGGCTGCGTCGCTGCGGAACAGGAGCAGCCGACGGATGGTCTCGCCATCGAGGTCAACAGCGCACTCGATCTCGAGGCCGCCTTCGCGGTCACGCACCTCCAGTCGGGCTGGCCCATCGCTCGCGCGGGCGGCCTCCTTCAATCTACCTCCGCGGAACTCATGCCCCATGCGCCAGAGCCCCCCCGAGTCCCTGTAGCTGACGAGGTCGTTGGACACTCGCCACAGCAGCAGCCTCTGCGTGGCGGGACAGTGGGCGCGGACGATCCCGCCGCCCGCCTCCTCGTCCAGTTCGACAACGTAGTGCGGTGTGCGGACCTCCACCCTGCTGCCCCGGCGTCGCCACTCCGGTGGCCTGTCCTGTCCGGTAGCAGGCCGCCGCCGCCCCGCCATACGGCCCTCAGGCGTCAGGCGCGAGATCGCCGCGCTGGCCGTCGCGAGAGCCTCATCAAGCCACGGGAGCTGTTCGCCCTCGACGACCTTGTCCGGCGACGTGCCGGTGACGAAGTCGTGGTGGTTCGATACCACCGCGTGCCACCATGCCTCGCGCAGTTCTTCCGTGGTGTCCGATTCTGAACCGGTGTTCTCGGGCAGCAATGCCAGCCGCTCAGCGAGCAGCAGCGAATCCACGGCATCACGGCATTTCTTCTTGAGTGTCGGACGGGAGGTGTAGAAGCCGGTCCAGTAGGGGTTCGGATCGAGCTCCAGGACGGGAAGCGTGATGCGGTGGCAATCGACAAGGGCCAGATAGTCGTCCAGCCCGGCATTGACCGCCCAGATGCCAGTCGTGGGATAGCGGGTGCGGTTGTACCGCTCCAGCAGCGTTACGAGGTCCGGGATCGGGCTGACGAAGTCGAATCCGATCGGGCAGAACAGGTAGGGGGTGCGGCTGTAGGGAATGAGCTGGGCGGCAAACCGGGCGATCTTGCGGGCCACGTTGCGGGCTGAACGGTCCGGGACGGCCACTGGGAACAGGTACACGCGGGACAGCCCGCGGTGAGCCAGGAGGTCGCCCTGCCCGTAGGTGAACGCGTTCCAGTGACACAGAACCTCCGCGCCGTCCTGTGCGCGCCAAACGAAGTCGAGGGTCTTGTGGTCATTCAGCAGCAGATCGGCGCTCGAGCCCGGACGCGGAAAGCGCTTCGGGCGCTCGTAGTCGGCGCCGGGGAAGTACATGCCGTCGATTCGGGTTATGGCCGCCAGGTCGAAGCCGGCGGCGTTGAGCAGGGAAGGCACGGCCGGGGAGTGGCCAAAACTGTCGGCGAAGTAGGCGACACGCGGTTCCTGCGTCATCCTGTTGGCGCGCAGCCAGTCCTGCCCGATCAGGAAGTCACGCAGAATCGCCTCGGTGCCCGGCAACAGTGTGTCCGGCGTCGTGACCCCGCTGCTGGTCAGGCGAAGGCGTCCCTCATTGACAAGCCGGCGGATGTCGTCGTGCCGTTCCGGGCACCGCTCCCAGTACTTGCGGAGGAAGAAGACGCACTCCACCGAATAGACGCGGCGGGGTTCGCTGAGCAGCTCTTCGATGGCACGGTCAAGGTTGGGGCGGACAAATCGGCGGAGATACTCCTCTGACGTAAGCAGCCAGTTCGGGTCCCAGTGGCTGGACTCGGCGAAGACGAGGACCCTCTCGGCATCGTCAGGGATACCCAGGCGGCGGAGCAGGGACTTCTCGTCCTCCTGCCGAGAAGGGCTGGCGGCGGTCAGGGGCCTGGTCGTCTCCGTCATCTGTGGTACCGGATCATGGTGACTCGTGCATGCACGGGCCAGCCCGTGGTTGCGGCGCCGTTGACCTGCACCCAACCAGTGTACCACTCCAGATGCGGAAGCGTCCTGCGATTAGGACGTCTGCTTCCGCGCGCTACCGCACACCGAGCACTACCCCCAGTTCCGCGTTCAATTACTGCTATGCCACCACCCTACGCACGATGGTGCGCGACTTCCCAGGTGTAACGCAAAAGTTCGTATCGTTTGTGTATCAGCGAAGAACCCAACGGCAAGGGCCACGGGAGTGAGCCACGGGGCACGTCCACTAGTCC
>JBDHHL010000329.1:0-5382 GCA_039589375.1 Gemmatimonadota bacterium
CCAGGTTCATGCGCCTCAACGAGATCCAGGTCCTCAAGCCACACTTGAACACCAAGCCGCGAGTTTACTACGCGAACCTCGACGGCGAGGTGAGATAGCCGCCATGCAGGGCTACATTTATCCGAACGAGTTCGAGCTGCACTGGGGCCTGCTCGTCGTCCTGTATCCCTACATCACCGGCCTCGTGGCCGGCGCGTTCATCCTCGCCTCGCTCGAACGGGTGTTCAACGTCAAGGAGGTGCAGCCGACCTACCGCCTGGCGTTGCTCACCGCGCTCGCGTTTCTCCTGGTCGCTCCGCTCCCGCTTCTCGCGCACCTCGGTCACCCGCTGCGTTCCTACGAGATTTTTCTCACGCCGAACCGTAAGTCCGCGATGGCGATGTTCGGCTTCGTGTATGCCTGGTACCTGACTGTTGTGCTCCTGCTCGAGATCTGGTTCGAGTACCGGAAGGACCTGGTGCTGTGGGCCCGGAGCGCGCGTGGCCCGAAGAAGTGGTTCTACTACGCGCTCACGCTGGGGGCCACGGACCTGTCGGATGAGGCGCTGCGCTTCGATGATAACGCCGGCCGGTGGATCACGATCATCGGCATCCCATCCGCATTTCTCCTGCACGGGTACGTCGGCTTCATCTTCGGGTCGGTGAAGGCGAACCCGTGGTGGAGCAGCGTGCTGATGCCGGTGGTGTTCCTGTTCTCCGCCATCGTCTCGGGCATCGCGCTCGTCCTGTTCATCTACGTGGCCGCCAGCCTGTTCAGGTCGAAGCCCGTGGACATGCGGTGTGCGGACAAGCTGGCCGCTTTCCTGTTCTACGCGATGATCGTCGACTTCTCGCTGGAGATGCTCGATTTCATCCACCGCCTCTATGAATCCGAGGAGTCGATCGAGATTCTCTCCCAGATGATTCAGGGCCGGCTGTTCATCAGCCTGATCGTGCTTCAGGTCGTGCTGGGAACGCTCCTCCCGTTGATCCTGCTGGGCGTGGTCTCGCCGGCGCTGTCCGACAGAGGGGTGTCCAGGACCCCTGCCGAGCTCAGGCGTCTCATCTACCTAGCCTGCGCGACCCTCGTGCAGATCGGGATCTTCAGCATCCGGTGGAACGTGGTGCTGGGGGGACAGCTCTTCTCCAAGAGCCTGCGCGGGCTGACGGTCTACAAGCTGGAGCTGTTCGGGGCGGAGGGACTGCTCATGGCCAGCGCACTGCTGTTTCTGCCGCTCTTCATCCTTTGGGTCCTCGTCAAGGTCCTGCCGCCCTGGCTGGAAGCGGGTGACGATCTAACTAGGTGAACACACATAAGTTACGGGAATGGAGCCGTAAGTAGGGGGCGAACGATGGACAGTGTTTACGACCTCCTGAGATTCATGCACGTGATCGGTTTCGTGTTCATGTCGGTCCCGCTGTTCAACCTGATCGTGGTGAACGAGCGTGCGCAGCTCGGCTCCTCGTTCAACTACTACGCGGACCGGTACCTGGAGAACATCATCCGGCGCGGCGCGACGAGGTGTTTTGCGTTCCAGGCCACTGTACTGGTGACCGGCGTCCTCATGCTGGTCGTCGGTCCGTTCGGCATCGAGGAGCTCTGGTCCGACTGGGTGCTGCTTGTGAAGACGCTCCTCCTCTTCACGCTGATGGGGCTGCTCTCCTACGTGCATCTGGGGCTTCAGCCGAAAATCGAACGCCTGCTCGCCGATGTGGATCCCGGGCAACCGGCTCCGGAGGGCCTCGCAGCCCGCCTCAAGCCCTATAGGGTTCGGCGAAAGTGGCTGGCGACGCTCTGCCTTTTCTTGGTTCTCGTGACCATCATCCTCGGCTTGCAGGTCCAGGGGAGGTTCGATGTCGCCCTGAACCTGGCTCTCATCGCTCTGGCGGCGCTCTTCGCGTGGCGGGCCAACAAGACGCTAATCCGCTTCGGCTGGGTGTGATTCGGGCGACTCGCTGTGGCACGGGCTGGCTACCTTAGCAGGATTGCCGTCCTGCTCTTCAGACAAAAGAGATGACACCGAGCATGATATCTCGAGCTGTCGTTGCGGCGCTCATCGCGTTCGTGCTGTCCATCCCAGGTCCTGCGGTGGCGCAAGTTCAGGTGGAGAGCTGGAGTGCGGAGCAACGACTCACCTTTCAATCCGCGACGTTAGGAGAACGGCGCCGCCTGTATGTTCGGCTGCCCGGAGGATACCACTCTTCAGCAAGGTCGTATCCGGTTTTGTACGTCCTGGACGGCGAGTTCTTTTTTCGCCAGGCCGTTGCCGCTGTTCAATTCCTCTCCGAGACAAGGTACATCCGTGACTATCCAGTCCCGGAGATGGTGGTTGTCGGCTTGGTGAACCAGGACAGGAACCGCGATTTCACGCCCACGCACGCTCCCATGCAAGGGCCCCTTCGGTTTCCAACGAGCGGCGGCGCCGACCGATTCATCGACTTTCTCAAGGGTGAAGTATTCCCCCTCATAGAGGCCCGATACCGAACGCAGCCGTATCGGATCGTGGCTGGCTGGTCTCTTGGCGGCCTGTTCGCGGTGGACACCTACATGCGACGCCCGGATGTGTTTTCCGCCTATCTAGCGATCAGTCCGAGCCTTTGGTGGGACGAGGACAGGTCATTGGCGCAGTTCGAGTCGGCCCTCCGGGCCGGTGTCCTTCTCGCCAAGCCGCTGGTCGTGACACTCGGCTCGGAAGAGGGCGGAGACATGGATCGCTCCGTTCGAAACGGGATCAAGCCGCTTCTCGGGAGTGCAACGGGCGCCAACCTCATGTTCGAGTACCTCGAGGTTCCAGGAGAGGGGCACACCTACGTACCCTACAAGGCGATGTTGGATGGGTTGAGAGCGATGTACGGGAGCTGGGCCATGCCCGATTCGGTGAGTGAGGCGGGTATGGCGGCGGTAGCCGAATTCTACGAAGCGCTATCGATCAAGCATGGGTACCCCGTTCAGATCCCGGAAAACGCCTACTTCCGCGTACGGGTAGGGCTGGTGCAGCAAGGCAACGCCGAGGCGGCGCTCGATGTCGCGCACCGGGCCGTTGCCGAGTATCCCGCAGAGTCCAGGGCACGGGCCGGATTGGGTTGGGCGTTCCTGCAAGTGGGCGACTCCGCATCCGCGAAGGCAAGCTACGAAAAGGCGTTGGAGCTCGAGGAGGCAATGCCGGAGCCGGATTCCGAGCTACTGCTCTCCTACCTCCGGCGGCTCTCGGACCTCCGTCAGTAGTGGTTCTCCGTGGAATCGGTGTGCTGCTCGTTGCGTCGAGCCTCCTTTCCCCGGCCAAGCTGAACGCCCAGGAGCCGCCACCTCCCTCGGTTCGAGCCCGACCGCTCGTCGAGGACAGCATCCGTCTCGACGGATTGCTGGATGAGCCGGAATGGCTTGCCGCCGATTCCATCCCGGACCTCGTAATGATCGACCCGACGGAGGGTGCATCTCCGACGGGTCGGACCGCCGTCCGAGTGCTGGCCACCTCTCGCGACCTCCTGTTGGGCGTCATCGCGTACGACCCGGACCCGGCCGGAATCGTCAGCTTCTCGAAAGAGCGGGACGCGGACATCTTCCTCGAGGACTACATCCTCGTCGTGCTGGACACCTTCCGGGACGGGCGATCGGGTTACGTCTTCGGCGTCAACCCAAGCGGCGCCCGTTACGACGCCCTGATCATCGACCGGGGCGAGGGACAGAGACCGACCTGGGACGCCGTGTGGGAGGCGGCCACGGCCCGCGGCTCGTGGGGATGGTCTCTCGAGATAAGGATTCCGCTCTCCAGCATCGCGTTCGCGAAGCACCTGGATTCCTGGGGCCTCAATATCCAGCGGCGCATACAGCGTCTGCAGGAGACCTCCCGGTGGTCGGGCACCCGGCGCGACTACGAGATCACCCAGACGAGCCGCGCCGGTCTGCTGACCGGTCTCCTGCAGTTCGATCTCGGGCTCGGATTGACCGTACGGCCGGCGCTGGCCGGCGGGGGAGGTGTGCCCGAGCACGAAGCGGACCCGGAATACCGGTTCAAGCCCAGCTTAGACGTCGCACAGCGTATCGGCCCCAACGTCGGGGCCTTCCTCACGGTGAACACCGACTTCGCGGAGACCGAGGTCGACGTGCGGCAGACCAACCTCACTCGCTTTCCACTCTTCTTTCCCGAGAAGCGTGACTTCTTCCTGGCGGGCTCCGACATCTACCAGTTCAGTCTCGAGCGTGGCAGTGACGTGCTTCCGTTCTTCAGCCGGCGGATCGGGCTGGTCGAGGGACAGGAGGTGCCGATCGATGTGGGGCTCAAGTCGAACGGCCGCGTCGGGAACACCAACTTCGGCGCGCTCGCGGCCAGGACGAGGGCGGTGGAAGACCTTGTTCCGAGTGCATCGATGGGGGTGGTGCGGGTCCTCCAAAACGTCCTCGCAGAGAGCTCTGCCGGGGTAATTGCCACGTTCGGCGACCCGCTGGGGCGCAGCGGGAGCTGGCTGGCCGGAGCCGACTTCACGTACCAGACCTCCCGGCTGGCCGGCGACAAGAACTTTCTCGTGGGTGTATGGGGACTGGTCACCGACCGCGAAGACTTGGATGGAGACCGGGTGGCCGCCGGCATCAAGATCGACTATCCGAACGACCTGTGGGATGTTGCGCTCATCTACAAGAGGATGGGCGAGGACTTCGATCCGTCTCTCGGCTTCGTGCCCAGGAAGGACGTGCAGATCATCCAACCGCGGGCTCAGTTCCGTCCGCGGCCGGGATGGAAGCCGCTACGCAAGATGAACTTCCAGCTCTTCACGCGTTTGGTACTGGATCTGGACGGGAGCTGGGAGAGCTACCAGGTCTTCACCGCCCCGTTCAACTGGGACTGGGAGACCGGTGACAAGACCGAGTTCAACTTCATTCCCGAGGGCGAGAGACTGGAGGAGCCGTTCGAGATCGCGGAAGGCGTCGTGATTCCTGTGGGGTCGTACCAGTGGCTCCGTTACCGGGCTCTGGTGGAGTTCGCCTCCTGGCGGAAGGTGAGCGGCGCGATCGCCTGGTGGTTCGGGAGCTTCTACGATGGCAGCCTGGACGAGATCGAGGTCGTGGTCGCCTGGAAGCCGTCCGCCACAGTGAACTTCGAGTTCTCGGCCGAACACAACGTCGGCCGGCTGCCGGAGGGCAATTTTACCAAAGACCTTTTCGTTGGCCGTGTGCAGCTCCATTTCACGTCCGATCTCAACGCCAGCCTTCTCGCGCAGTACGACAACGAGAGCCGCTCCGTCGGGTTCAACAACCGAGTGCGGTGGACGTTCGACCCGTACGGCGACCTGTTTGTCGTTTACAACCACAACATCCAGGAGTTCGGCGACCAGTGGGACCTGGAGTCGAACGGCCTGACGATCAAGGTGCAGCGCGCATTCCGCTTCTGACGCGGAGCTGCCAGCC
>JBDHHL010000330.1:0-6867 GCA_039589375.1 Gemmatimonadota bacterium
CGTCGACCGCGTTAGCCGTTTGCGCCAGCATCGGCTGAACCGGGTGAAAGAGCTGAATCGAGAAACGGGCCAGCGCCGACTTGCCCTCGGCCAGCGCCGCGTGCGCGACCTCGCCGATGTCGCCGCTGAACATGAGCGCGCGACGAATTATAGATGATGAGACTCCCGCTGCCTTGGCGATCCCCTCCACCATCACACCTTCCAGCGCGCCTTGGCGTAGTTCGCCAAGCAGCAGCCGAACCAGAAAGTCCTGTTCCTCGGCGGTAGCTTGGGATAGCAGGCCGCTCAGCAGTCGAGCGCGCTCGGCCGCCGAACCTCGGCCCGAGACGGTCGCTATGCGCGCCAACTGTTCGTCGACTTCGCTGAGAGCTAAGGCAGGTTCCGACCGGCACGAATCGGGCAAAGCCGACCGCAGACCGGACGGACCGATCCCAATCCGACCTTGCCGGATCTCGCCGGACAAGTAGGCCACGGCCGCGCGGATCTCATGCGGGTCGAGCCGCTGGAGCGTCGCCGTGATCTGCTGGATTTTCTCCCGGCGCGAGCTCGTCCCCGCCACACGCCGGGAGGTGACAACGATATCGCTGAGCTTCAACCTAGAACTTGCCGAACTTGAACGTCACCTGCCCATAGAAGGCGCTGAAATCGCTGCCCTCGAAGCCGGGATTGTCGACGCCGCTCACCCATCTATAGCCGGCGCCCGCGTGCACGCGGAAGTACTTGGTAACGTTCAGCTCGCCGTTCAGTGCCGGCTCCAATACAAAAACCGACTCCTCTTGCACGATATTGCCGCTCAGGCCACCACCTCCTACCAGCAGGTAGATCGTGAAGTGGAGCAGCTTGTGCGAGCTATTGATGTACTCAAGCTCCAAGCCGCCATAGCCGAACTCGATATCGCGGCCGGTCAGCGAGCCGCTGAAACGGATGTCGTTGGCCAGGCCGTATCCACCGCCGCCGAGCACGAACGTGTGGTTGATTATCCAACCACCGCGGCCGCCCGCGAATATCGCGAACTCGTCCAAGACCTGGCTGAACTTGACGACGGGGGCTCCGAACCCACCCGAATGAAACTCCTCGCTGACGAGGGTTTCCTCCTGAGCCAACGCCGGCGAACTCCAGGCAAGAAGCGCCACGAAAAACAGTAGACGTTTCATCGCTATCCCTCCTGAGGCGCACGAGGGTCTAGATTCCTTCTGATTCTCGAAGGCACGGTCACTCATGTCTATGTCTGCAAGTACGACAAGATACGGTGCAGAAGTTTCGCGGCACCAGCAAGAAGAGGAAGACACTGGGCGCAGCTCGCCGCCCCCAGCATGGAGATGCTCGCCTGAACGGATGTATACGGCTAGAAGTTGTAGCGCATGCCCAGCATAAACAGCGGCTCCAGCTTCGGCTGGCTTACCGCGGCGTCAGCATCGGCATAGGTGTAGTCGTTACGTGGGTTGACGTTGGACTCATCGGGACTGTACGAAGTGTCGTGTCCGGTTAGTCGGCTCGAGAAGAAGTAGTCGAGCCCGGCGCCGAGCACAAGATCCACGCTGCGGCTGACCCAGAAGTAGGTATCAAGTCCTGCCCCAATGCCCCAGTGACTACTCGTGACGTCGAAGTCCTCGTTCCCACCGACGAACTTGAAATTGCCTGTGAAGCGAGCGTGGGGACGTCCAGGTCGAACGACCAGGTGTGGCCCTTCTCCTGTGGTACCCCATTGGTGGCATCGTTGATGAAGACGCTCCGCGCATCCAATGGCTCTCCCGCATCCAGCGACGCATAGCCGATGCCAAGTCTGGCCGTCACCGGGAAGCTGGGCGTGAAGCCCGATACCATTCCATTCGCCTGGACCCCGAAGCCGGATCGATAGCCCAGCTGAAGACCGGCTGACCACTGGACCCGACGCGAATCCTGATCCCCGGTGGACTGCGCCGACAGTCCCGACGATACGCCTACGGCGAGCAAGAGACCAAGAACAGCGCCCCTGAGCATGGCGCTGCTTTCGCATCGGGCCATCACTCGATGCCCTCTGCCTTCGACTCGCCGCCGTAGCTCGGTACGCTGCCACGATAGCCCAGGAACGCGGAGAATCGCTCCAGTGGCGGCCAGTCGACGGGATCGATCGAATAGGCCACGGTCAGGTTGCCGGATCCGCCACCGCGCACGCCGATCAACTCCTGAAGAATCGCCTGGCTCTTCAGCGCCGCTACGTCATCGCGGAATTGGCTGAAGAGGTAGTCGTAGGCGAGGATCGCCTCGGAGTGACGCCCGGCGAGAGCGTCCCGATCAGCGGCCAAACGCAGCCGTTCCCTCTCGGACAGTCTGTCCCTGAACTCCCAAGCAGTCTCCAGGGCTTGCCGGGCGAGGGCGCGCCGGCCGCTAAGCGCGTAGGCCTCTGCCATCAAACGATGCGCTGCTGCGAAGGCTGGATCGTGGGACGTCGCCTCTTGCGCCGCCTCAGCCGCCTGACCGAACTCGGACCGGAAGAGATGCGTCCGTGCCTTCACGTAGGCCTGGGCGGCTGGAAGCGAACGCGTCAGGAACGGCCCAAGCGAGTTGCTTCCCTCGCCGGTATCGGCTTCACCCAGCCTGCGCGCCAGATCCTGCGCCGCTACGCCGACCGCCTCGAGCAGACCTGCCTCGCCGACTTCGACGGCAAGGGTGTACAGCTCTTCTCCCTGCGCTCCTTGAACCATTAAGACGAGGCTCCGGACGCTGTCCTCCTGCGTCAGCTCGCCCGTAATCAGGGCGGCCGAGCCGGTGGCGTCGGCCAGGCTCAACGCTGAAGCCGGTCTCAGCGCGAGACCCGTATCCTGCCCATCGCTGTCAGCCACGGTCAGCGCTCGTTCTCTCGGTGAAACCGTGAAATAGCTTCCTCGCGACAGCTCCGCCTCCAGGACGACCGCGACGACAAGCCCGAGGCTCTCTTCTTCGTCGCCCGCGCGGTCCGTGATGTCCGCGATCAGTACTCGCGACTGCTGCTCTACTAGAGCGCCCGACAAGAACCTATCGAACTTCTCCACCGGTTCTCTGACGAACGCTGGCAGATGGAGCGAGATGTTGGGCACCGTTATCAGGGGCCCGGAGAGCTTCGGCATGGAGATCTTGGGGAGAGTCAGCTTCGGAATCGATCGCTCCGAGGCAGACGTATTGGGAGTGGGTATCTTGGGTGCCACCGCCTCCGGCTCGGGTGCCGTCGTCGATGACCAACCACTGGTCATGCCGCCCATCATGTCCCAGCCGATGGGAGTGAGCATCAGGGCCAATAGCGCCACCGCAACTGGGATCGCTCCGTAGTGCCAGCGATGTAACGTCCATCGTAGCGCAGGGACCAGAAGTCTGAACCCGCCTCGAACCGCAGTGAATAGGCCCAGCAATAGCCGCCAGGCTCTAGTGACAATGGCCCGGGCCTGCGATACAAAGGGCGCCGAGGCTTGCCTGGCCCTGGTCACGAACGCGATCCTCTGCCGAGTCTTGCGCTCCCTCTCTCGCGCTACGGCGGTAGCCCGTGTGCTGGTGGCCCGTCTCACCTTCGTCGCAACACCCGGAGCCGTCAATCGCTCCGGCCGGACCTGCTCACGCGGGACCTTGCTCCTTCCAGCTGGTTGGCCGGCGGGCGCACCTCGCCTCGGCCGGGCCTTGCCCTTTGCGGCCCCATGCCGCGGCCTCACACCGTCTACAGCACCTTCTCCAGGCCGTCGCGCCTGTTGCTTCGAAGCCTTCCTGGGGCGGCGAGCGCTGCTGCCGACCGCGTCACGGACCGGCGGCTTTCTCTTGGCATTCTTCCCGTTCGGCTCCGGCCGCGTTGCCTTTGCCGGCCGAGGCGCTGTCGCGCGGGGCCCGCGAGTTCCCGCTGGCTGGGCTCGCGTCCCCGGCTCTCGACCGGCAAAGGTCTTGCGGGTCACTCGTGCGCTACCCGCTACCGCCCTCTTCGTGACTCTCGCACTTCCTGCCACTGCGCCGCGGGTGGCCCGGGCTCCTCCCTCAACCACGTTCCTCGTCGCCCGAGCACCCCCCGTCACCATGCTCCACGCCGCCCGGGCACCTCCCGCAAACGCGTCACTCGTCGCACGGGCACCCCCTGCGACGGCGCTTCCGGCCGTGCTACCCCGCTCGGCCAAGGCACGCCCGGCTGCGCCTCCCACCTGGGCGCCGACTGCCGCTAGCTGAACGACCAGGGCCCACGCGTGCTTGGAAATCGTGATGACGATCGCCGCCATCGTTTGCGCGGTCAGTATCACGAGAGCTAGCAGGTGGTTCAGCGTTCCCTGATAGGTCTCAACCGCGGTCCTGGATGACAGACGTGCCCACCAGGTCTTCATCGTGTAGACGAAGGCCGATTCGGTGAACAGCTCCGAATCCGCTTCTGACTTGCGCACGTGGTATACGGGCTTCCCCAAACGCGAGGCGGGGTCGCTTGGGGATGAATTCGTGTAGTCCGACTGTCCACGCCCAGGCATCGCCATTGCGCTCAGCCTCTCTCAGTCGTCGTCGGCGGGAGTCGACCGGCCATCACGAGATCTCTCGACTCGGCCATGGTGCCACGCCTGCGCGGGTAGGCGGTTTCTGCAACAGTCTCCGTCCCGACTGCGTCGTGGCACGTGATACTCCGCCCACGAGACCGGCCACTTTCGTGCCAATCCCTAAGGTTATGAACAACAGAGACTTAGCAGATGGAAAAAGCTGTCAGCGGGTCACTTTTTGCACGCGAGCCGAAAAGTTTGCCTTCGGCAGGTCAGATAGACCGACTGGGGTCGGACAAGATGGGCGCAAAAAGAAGGTAGGCTCGCTCAATCCTGAAGCGCCGAGGCAGCCTGCTGGACCAGCAGCTCGTTCGACTCGGTGCGCTTCATGATCGACAGCAACTCCGTCATCGACTCCACCGGCGAAGCCTGGGCAAGCCGATGTCGGATTGCACGCGAGACCGCTAGCGCTTCCGGCGAAAGCAGCAACTCTTCCTTTCGGGTCGAGCTGGCATTCAGGTCGATCGCCGGAAAGATGCGGCGGTCAGCGAGCTCTCGACTCAGAACCAGCTCGCTGTTGCCGGTGCCCTTGAACTCCTCGAAGATGACGTCGTCCATGCGCGAGCCCGTGTCGACGAGGGCCGTAGCGATGATCGTGAGTGATCCGCTGCCCTTGGCTGGATCAACCTTGCGGGCGCTGCCGAGGAAACGCTTCGGCTTGTCCATCGACGATGCGTCGAGCCCCCCGGAAAGCGTTCTGCCGGTTCCCCGCTCCACATTGTTGTAGGCGCGGGCAAGACGGGTGATCGAATCGAGAATGATGACTACGTCCTCGCCGAGTTCCACACGACGGCGTGCGCGCTCCAGGGTCAACTCCGCCAAGCCCACGTGCCGCTCCGCTGGGAAGTCGAAGCTGGACGAAACGACCTCGCCAAAGCCGCACGCCTCCATTTCGGTGACCTCCTCGGGCCGCTCGTCCACCAGCAGGATGAGCAGTTGCGCGCCCGGGTAGTTCTTGACGATCCCCTCAGCCACTGACTGGAGCACGGTCGTCTTCCCGGCCTTGGAGGGTGACACAATCAGCGCCCGCTGGCCCTTTCCAAAGGGACACAGCAAGTCGATGACACGGTTGGTGTAGTCGGGGCCGCCGGCCCGACGGATACCGCACTCGATAACGATCTGCTCGTCGGGATGGATGGCGCCCAGCCGGCTGAACTCAGGCCGTCCTTGGATTTCCTGCGGCTGCCGCCCATTGATTGCCTCTACTGCCGTGAGCGGCGGGCTTTTCCCGCGACCGGGCGACTGCCCCACGACACCGGTGATCTCGTCACCGGTCCTCATTCCGTACTCCTGGATCAGCTGCCGTCCGACATGCACATCGCAGTCGGAGGGTTGATAGCTGGCCTCACGGCAACGTATGAATCCGCTGCCTTTGCCGTTCAGTTCCAGGATTCCCAGAAACCCGGTCTTACCCTCGACCTGGCTGTGATCCGGCGACCGATCCCTATTCTGCGGGCGCTTTCTGGGGCCCCTGCGATCCCTGGAGCCGGAACGCTTCTTCTTGTACGGACGCTTCTTCGTCACGAGATCATTCCCTTACTACGTGTCGAGGCCGCTATTCTGACGTGCCGCCTTCTTTCGCTCGTTCGGATCGAGCACTTGCTTCCGAAGACGCACGGCGTCAGGCGTCACTTCTATGAGCTCATCGTCCTCGATGTACTCGAGAGCGGCTTCCAGGCCGATGCGGCGCGGCGGTTCGAGCGCGATGTTCTCGTCAGACGCCGCCGCACGGATGTTTGTGAGCTTCTTCTCTTTCGATACGTTTACATCGAGATCGCCAGCACGCGAGTGCTCGCCGACTATCATCCCTCCGTAGGCCCGCTCCCGCGGCGCGATGAACAACGTACCGCGGTCCTGCAGGTTGAAAAGAGCATACGGCGCGGCCGTGCCACGCCGATCCGCCACCAGTACTCCTCGCTCCCTGCTACTCAACTCGCCCGCCCACTGACCGTACTCCAGGAACCGATGGTGCATGACCCCCTCGCCTCTGGTGTCGGTGAGGAACTCGGAGCGGTACCCGAATAGCCCGCGCGCCGGGATATTGAAGCGCATTCGAGCACGCCCCTGTCCCGTGTTGCCCATCTCGATCAGCTCGGCACGCCGGGGCCCAAGCCCCTTCATCACGGCACCCGTCATCTCGCTCGGCACGTCGACGACCATCTCCTCGTACGGCTCCTGCCGACCGCCGTTTCCATCGCTGCGGACGATGACCCGAGGCCGGCTGACCTGAAATTCATACCCCTCGCGGCGCATCGTCTCCATCAGGATCGCCAAGTGCAGCTCGCCCCGGCCAGAAACGGTCAACACCTCGGGCCGATCGGTCTCCTCGACCTTGAGCGAGACGTTTCGCTCCAGT
>JBDHHL010000331.1:0-7474 GCA_039589375.1 Gemmatimonadota bacterium
ATCCTACTCATACGTCTGCCCAGTCGCTCCATCGTGACACCCCACCACGGCGGCGCCGCGTCCCCAAAGTCCGCAAAAGCTTGTGTGATTCGGGTATACGACCATGTCTCGCTCTACTCGGCATCCCAGAGCGCCCGCGTTCGCTTGTGGGATCCGGCAGCTCCAGAAACGGACGGTCTCCAAGGATCGAGCGGGTCCGCCGGTCCCGGTCTGCGCCGCAGATCAGATGATCGGAAACAGAGAGGAGGTCTGGAACCGCTACTCGACCCGAAGAGCCTCGATTGGATCGACGCGCGATGCCCGGCGCGCCGGCAGATAGCTCGCTAGAAGAGCGACCGCCGCGAGAAACCCTGAGACGATAGCATAGGTGATCGGGTCCAGCGCGCTCACTCCGAACAAGAGCCCGGTTATCAGTCGGGTCAGCCCATAAGCTGCCACGAGCCCCAGCGCCACGCCGATGACGGCCAGAAGTAGACCCTGCTTGAGGACCATACCGGCCACCTTCGCCGACTCGGCGCCAAGAGCGATGCGGACACCGATCTCGCGAGTCCGCTGGCTGACCACGTACGAGACCACACCGTAGATCCCGACCGCCGCGAGCAGTAGTGCGACGGCGGCGGCGATCCCGAGCATCACCAGCGTGAAGGAAGTGCGGGCCATAGAGCCACGCAGTAACTCGCTCAGGGTCTGCACACTGGTGAGCGGCTGGCTAGGCAAGATCGACCAGACGGCATCCTTCGTTTCGCGTAAGAAAGCGGCGGTCCCAACCCGCGGGCTACGAATCGCGTAGCGCATGGTCCGGGTCACGAACGGCGCGTCGCCCCTCTGCTCGGCCCAGAAATCCTCCAGCAACATAGGCCAATAGATGACCGCCACGGGATCCTGGGTGATACCGTCGTCCCGGACATCGCCGACCACGCCGACGATCTCCCGCCAGCTGCCCGGCGCCATTCCGGTCCCGATTCGCCTGCCGATGGCGTCGTCCGGGCCTCTCCAGTATTCGCGAGCGAAGTTCTCCGTGACCATGATGGCCCGGGTTCGGTTGCGGATGTCCGCCCAGGTGAGCGCTCGGCCGGCGACGATGGGGTTGCCCATCGTCTCGAAATACCCCGCACCGATCCACTTGAAGCGGCGGATGGGCGGCAGCTGACCTTCGGAAAGGGGGAAGTCCTCGACGAAGATGGGATCGTAGCCGCCCCTGCCATCCATGGTGACCGAGCTGGAGGGCCCGACCGAGGTCACCCCCGGGATCTCTGCCAGTCGACGCGCGATGAGCTCGTGCGCCAGCACCACTTCGTCCGGACTCTCCGCCACGGAGCCAGGAACCGTGACGCCGAGGACGAGGATCTCCTCGGGGGTTCGGAAACCCGGGTTCGCCCGGCGGCGCGCCTGAAAGCTGCGTACCATGAGACCCGAGCCAATCAGCAACACCAGCGCCAGGGTGATCTGGCCCACGACGAGGCCGTTTCGGGTTCGGTGGCGCTCGCGTCCCGCGCCGCCGCCACGCCCCCCTTCCTTGAGGGCGCCTACCAGATCGACGCGGCCCCAGCGAAGGACGGGAAAGAGCCCGAACAAGAGGCCCGAGAGTATGGAGATGCCCAGAGTGAACGAGAGTACGACCGGGTCGAGCGACACTTCGTCCAGGCGCGGCAGATCTGCGGGCGCGATGGCCACCAGCAGCCGCAGTCCACCGTAGGCCAGGCCGAGCCCCAAGGCGCCGCCCAGCAGACCGAGCAGCACGCTCTCCTCCAAGTACAGGCTGGAGATCTGACGCCGCTTCGCTCCGATGGCGCTACGTACTGCGAGCTCCCGCTCACGAGATTCTGCTCGCACCAGAAACAGGTTGGCCACGTTCGCGCAGGCGATGAGCAGAATGATGCCCACCGTACCGAGCAACACCCAGAGCACATCGCCCACATCGCCGACGATGGTCGCCCGCAATGGCCGTAAGAGCGGCGCCGCCTGCGCCTCTTCCAAGAAGGCGAGCGTCAGGCCGCCGGGGAACTTTTCGACTGCCAGCGGGACCAGCCTGGCCAAGTCGGCGGTGGCCGCCTCGATTGTCACACCTTCCCTCAATCGGGCGATGTTCGAGTACACGAAGTTGCTCACCGAGAGCTCGCCCCGATTGAAGCGGTAGGGGAGATACAAGGCTGGATCGTGTTGTAGGAAACGGAACCCTTGCGGTAGCACGCCAATGATCTCACGGGCCCGGCCGTTGATGTCGATCGTGCGACCGACAATCGCCGGATCTCCGCCAAACTGGCTGCGCCAGTAGGCGTAGCTGATGATCACAGTGAACGGGGTCCCCGGCGTATCGTCTTCGACGCTGAACGACCGACCCACAAGCGGTCGAACGCGAAGCGTCGGGAGTGTCCCGGCCGTCATGAACATCGCCGGTATGCGCCGTGGTTCTTCGAAGCCGCGCACCGTCACATCGGAGCCCCTGTACAGCCCGATCGATTCGATCAGTCGGGCTTCGTCCTCGTAGGTGTAGTGGATCGCGGCGGATTGCGGAAGAATCTCCTCGCCGATGCCCGGGGCTGCGGAATACACCGCGACGAGCTGTTCCGGTTTGTCGTAGAGTAGCGGGTCGAGGAGAATCCCCTTCACCAGACTGAAGATCGCCGTGTTCGCTCCGATGCCGATGCCGAGCGTGAAGATTACGATCGCGGTGAACGCGGGTGTCCTACGTAGACGACGTGAAGAAAGGCGCAGCTCTCTCAGGAGCTCGACGCCGGCTTTCTTCGCTGCTGAGGGAGACATCGCTGCCTCCTTACGATCAACTCTGGCGGGGCTGGCTCGCCTCTATGTTGCCAGACGAGCCGCGAGCACAAGTGGTTTCATCACCGCCGTCGATGATCTGGGCCCACGGCATGTAGGCATCATCCGTGGGTTGGCGTCGCCGCGCTTGCAACGCGCTGCGACGAGTGCTGGCGCACCTAGATGGCCCCGCCAAGCCGCCGGCGCACCCTCCGCCCGCTACGATGCCTTC
This sequence comes from Gemmatimonadota bacterium, assembly GCA_039589375.1. Taxonomy (GTDB): domain Bacteria; phylum Gemmatimonadota; class Gemmatimonadetes; order Palauibacterales; family KS3-K002; genus JASFMO01. Next base: position 2,993 of record JBDHHL010000331.1, read on the forward strand.
ACGGGACCTGGTGACCAACCGGCAGGAAGGACGAAATCCCATGCGCCAGATTCCCTCTCTACTGCTCGGAAGCCTGACCTTGGCGCTGGCGGCGTTTTCCACCGTCAAGTATTCAGCGGATTACGACCGGCAAGCAGCGTTCGTCCAGTACAGGACGTACGACTGGCTGCTCCCCACTGCGGACGAGCAAGCGGCTCTGGAACGCGTCAATCCCTTCCTCGAACGACGCCTCCAACGTGCGGACGGACGCGAGCTGGCCGACCGCGGCTTCGTGAAGAGCACCGAGGGCGATCCCGATTGGTGGGTGTCGGTCTATCCCCTCGTTCCGACCCGCGGTGACGACTCGAGCGGCGACTCAGCCCTCACTCACTCACATGGTGCCTACCCTCGTTCCCGGGTCAACCTCTCGGTGGGGTTCGCAGTGGGCTTCGGCCACCCATACTGGTTCGGGTTCGGCCATCCCTACTTCACGTACTCGTACCCTTATTTCGGCTACCCCTACAGCTTCGCGTACGGCTACCCCTACTTTGGCTTTCGTTATCCCTACTTTGGGTTTCGCTATCCCTACTTCGGATTTCGTTATCCCTATTTCGGCTATCCACGCTACAGATGGTATCCGGGGTTCGGCGTCGGCTATTACTCCTCGGCAGGCTATGCTTTTACGGTAGCCGTCGCCCTGGGCGGTCTCGGGCCCGGCACGCTCGTCATCGACCCGATCGATGCGCAGACCGACGAACTGGTCTGGCGTGGCTGGGCGGAAAGGGCGCTCCTGGAGGCGCCGGGTCCGGACCGGCTCACCGAATACGTCGATGAGGTCGTCGGAAGGATCATGAAGGAGTTCCCACCGTCGTCCGAGTCGGTATAGCCGCTTCTGCTCCAAACAGCTGCCCAGTGCAGTGGAGCCCAGCCTCTGGGGAGAGGCTGGGCTCCGGCTTCAACTCGCTGCTCGGTCGTGCGTCATTAATTGGGTGTCCACAGCATGGCGTGATCTTCCTTCTTTTTGGCCTCGTAATTCCCGGCAATCTGGCCAGAGGAGTTGATTCCTAGGGCGCGGCCAGCTTTCGCCAACTGTATCTCGGTTATTCCGCTTCCATCAAAACGCCACACGAACGCCCGCTGTCCTTCGCCATAGTCATCGTACCCTACGGCCTCCCAGCCCTCTACAGTACGCCTGACAGCGTAGGCGGTAGCTTGCGGCGGGCTGCCCATGGTCCAGAAGTCCAGAACACACGGGGTCTCGGTGACCTCCATCTGCCAGACCGCCGGCTGAGCATTATCCGGTAATCCCGTGACCCCCGCGACCAGGACCCTACCAACACCATCGACATCCGTGATGTCTTCGGCAACGCTGCCGAGGCCTTGGGGGTCGAGATCACAGTATCCGCCACCGGACAGCCAGAGGATCGCACGCCACTTAGCTCCATCATCCTTGCTCGCACCTACCACGTGCCCCTGATCATTGATTCCGCGGGCCGCGCTTGGACGACCCCACGGCGAAACGAGTGATGTCGGCGTTCCGTCCCCATCCCAGACAGTCGCCACCAGCGGCGTCCCCCCGCCCCAGCTCTTGCCAACCGCCTGTCCGGAGTTGTTGACATCGCTTGCGACGGCCTTCGTGTGCTCACCAAACGGGTCCAGTAGCTGACTCGAAAACTGACTCATACCTCCGGTCCAGCGGACCGCCCCGTACAGCTCCCAGGTTGTGTAGTCCGAGTCGGTATTGCCCTGAGCGCGGCCGACGATGTAGGAGCCGTTATCGCTGATGCCAAAGGCGAAGACGTCCGGGTGATCAGGGAAATCGGCCGGTAGTGGGTTGGGCCCATCCACGACATCGGTTCCAGTCACCGTCCAGGTCATCGGCTGCAAGTACTGGTTTCCCACCCGGCTACCCCCTGCCACGGTCACGGTCTGGCCGCCCAGATCATCGGTGACATCCCAGGCCCAACTGGGATCGACCCTCCCACGCCGAGTCTCGAGGTCGGTTGCTGTATACGGTTCGCCGTCACCATCCCCACCATCCATGCACGACGGGTGGGATGGGTCGATCTGACAGTCTGGCTTGGCGAACTGGGGATCCACCGTCGGGACTGTAGGGCCGTCGTCTTTGCAGCCGACGAACACGAAGGCCAGAAGCAGAAATGGGATTATGCGCTTCATGGCAACTCTCCTCCTTTCACGATGAGAGTGCTGCGGTCCTTTGCCGCCGCACATTAGTCACCGGTATCCGTGTAGTTGATGAGCGCATTCTCGAAGGCCCAGTCGTACCCCAGACGCCGCCACACCGGCGCATAGGCAGCGTCCGGGCCACCGCTGTTGACAAAGTCCTCGTCTATGTCGGTGCAGGTTTGACTTGGGTCGAACGCGTCGTTCGTCAGGCGCGGGACATCCACGATCCAGATCTTTGCATCCGTGAGGTCCATGCCAAGGTCCTGGCGCCCGGATAAGTGGAGCCTACCGCCGACGTTGGCACCATCACTTTGGTCGAGGCAGATCAGCCCTCGTCCCGGCCACGGGTCAGGGTAGATGATCAACACGTACTTGTGTACGGTTTCGACGAACCCCTCCCCTTTGAAGGTCCATTCGAACTCAGGACCCTCCGTCGAGTACTTGAGCGTGCCGCGTGGGCGCGGGTCCTCATCAGTCTCAGGGATATCTGCGTATTCACATCGGGAGTCGGTGCTGTTGATAACCGTCCCTGGGTCAGTTGCCTCATCGATCGAGTTGATCTCATCGACGACGGGCACTTTGGCGCATAGGGTGATCTCGGCCCTTTTCGCGCCGCCACCATCGCCGCCACCTCCACCACCGGTGCATTGCGGGTGGTCCGGGTGTTTTTCACAACTGACGCCGAGCTGAAGTCCGTCGCCGGGCACGGTCGGGCCGTCTTCCTCGCAGGCTACCGCCACCAAGGCGACCAGCAGAAGTGGGGCAATCTTGCTGATGATCCTCATCGCTGCTCTCCTCCGCCAAGAGGGTCACGCGTGAGCCATCTCGAGCTAGCGGTGTCGGGTCTCCGATTTTGCGACCGACCGTGTCATCCTATTTATACGTCTGCCCAGTCGCCCCATCGTGACACCCCACCACGGCGGCGCTGCGTTTCCAAAGTCCGCCAAAGCTTGCATGATTCGGGTATACGACCATGTTAGAGGAAGCCCCAATCACAGCGGTCCATCAGGCACAGCGGACGACGCATCCGCGTGTCCGCGTGTTGAACCGTCGGAGTCAGTCGTGGTGCCGCCCAGCACCGGGCCGGAGTCCACCGTCGTCGAGCAGTTGCGATCCGGCCTACAGATCATGGCGCTCCGCGCGCTGGGAGACCTGGAAGCCGCCGAGGAGGTGGTCCAGGAGACGCTGGTGCGCGCCCTCGAGGCACTGCGCGACGGCCGACCCAAGGATCCCGAGAAGCTCGGCGCCTTCGTCCGCGGCATCGCGCGTCATGTTATCGCTGATACTCGGAAAGCGCTGGGGCGCAGTATTCCGCTGGAGGCGATCTCGGACGTCAGACTGGATCCGGGCCGCGACAACCCCCTCACCGCCCTCGTCACCGCTGAGGAACGCGGTCGCGTTCGCCAGGCGCTGAGCCTGCTTTCAGCCGCCGACCGCCAGGTCCTCCACCTGTCGTTCTTCGACGGACTCACCCCAGCCGAGATCGCCGAGCGAGTCGGCGAGCCAGCCCTGCGCATCCGGAAGCGGAAGTCGCGCGCCCTCCGCCGCCTGCGTCGGGCCTTCCTGAGCGGCGGCCGGGTCTGTCACGAATCGAGCTCCTCACAGACAGATGAGTAGGAGCCGAACTCTGGGTATGTAGGGAGGAACACTTGGCCGAGACGTTGAGCTGTGACGCGATCATCGAGCACGGGCTGATTGAGCGCTACCTAACCGGGGCGGTCTCCGAGCCCGAGGTCGAGGCTTTCGAGTCCCATTACCTCACCTGCAGCCGCTGCCAGACAGAGCTGCGTATGGCGGCGGCGATCCGGGACGCGTTGCCGGATATGGAACAGGCCGCCGCCGATGCCAGCCCGGCCGCAGCTACGCCCTGGTGGCATGGCCGCCGCGCGAGGATCGGTGGCCTCGCCGCCGCAATCGCTGCCGTCCTCGCCGGAATCGTGTTGTTGCCGCCGGCTCTTAGGGAAACCCCGCAGCACCGGGACGCCGTTCCGGCGGCGACGATGCCTCCGGCGGTGGAGACGCCCAGCGGCGAGGTCGGGACGGTCGACGAGTTCCGCTGGACGGCGGTATCCGGCGCCGATCTCTATCGGGTCACGCTGTACGACATGGCAGGTGACGTGATTTCGACGATCGGGACGCGCGAGACGCATGCCGCGCTACCGGACAGCGTACGCCTCGAACCCGGCGGGCTCTATCTGTGGCAAGTCAGCGCCCGTGTCGGTTGGGACCGCTGGCTGATCTCCGAACTCGTTCGATTCACGATCCCGAGCCCTGATTAGGCTCCGTTATGAAAGTCCTATTGATCTCTCTGCTCAT
>JBDHHL010000332.1:0-5374 GCA_039589375.1 Gemmatimonadota bacterium
GGGTAGATGAGCCGATCGGGATGCGCGAAACCCTCGTTGTCGATCAGGTCCGCATCGCCGGACTCCCTCTCGACGACCCAGAGGCTGCGGTCCACGTCGGTGAAGGCGAGGTACTTGGAGTCCGGAGACCAGGCCGGCGTGTAGAAGAAAGTCGGGTCGCGAAGCTCGACGGTCCGCCGGTTCCCGCCGAACTGATCCGCGATGACGAGCTGATATTCCCCCCCTTGGTCGGAGAACCAAGCCACGTGCTTGCCGTCGGGGGACCACGAGGGAGTGCGCTCTGCAACGCCGGAGGTGCGCGTCAGGTTGCGGACGTCACCCTTCTCCGCCGGCACGGTGAAGATGTCGCCTCGCGCCTCGAACACCGCTCGTTTGCCTTTCGGGGATAGGGTACCCGCGCGGATCTGGTCACCGACGTTCTCCCAATGAGTCCGAGCCCAACTGAAGTCACCGCGGGCCGCAATGGAAAGCCTTTGCGGCTCGCCGCCTACCGGATCCAGCGTGTACAGGTAGCCACCCATCTCGAAGATGAGCGTGCCGCCGCCCGCCTCGAGGTTCTTCGCGTCGAACTCTTTGAAGAACGTGCGCTGCTCCAGTGCGCCGCTCGCCAGATCATACGACCACACGTTCATCGCGAAATCGCGGTCTGATAGGAAGAAGATCTTCTCGCCGACCCACACCGGGTTGTTGTCGTTGCTGTCCTCCCAGGGCAGCTTCTCCACGTCCAGCGATTGCAGGTCTATGACGCGTATCGGGTTGTTCTGGCCGCCGCGGTAGTTGCGCCATTCCTCCTCCCACGGCTGGATCTTCTGGTAGACGAAACGCCGTCCGTCGGGAGAGAACTTGCCCTGGTGGACGCGGGGAATCGCCATCGGCTCCGGCGCGCCGCCGTCCAGCGAAACGGTCCAGAACTTGGAGTACGGGATCGGCGCACCGGTACGTAAGGAAGCGAAGACCACCTGCCCGCCATCCATCGTCCAGCCACGCGCGAAGTCGGGGCCCGGGTGCCAGGTAAGCCGTCGAGGCTCTCCGCCTTCCAGCGGTACGACGTAAACGTCGAGGTTACCGTCGTACTGCCCCGAGAACGCCAGCATCTGCCCGTCCGGCGAGAAGTGGGGCTCCGTCTCGGCACCGGCGAACGTCGTCAAACGCCGGGCATCACCTCCGTCGCGACCCACGACCCAGATATCGTTGGCATACACGAACGCAACGTGCGTTTCACTGATCGCTGGGTTGCGGAGGAGGCGTGTCTCTTCATCACCATTCGACACGAGGGCCAGGAGAAACAGTCCCCTGGCCAGAACCGATACCATCATGAAATCCTCCTTGGTGCTTACTCCATCACGACGCCTGCTTCGCCGTGTGGATCGCCGGCGAGGCAGTGGGTCGTCCGCCTATCGGCGTTGCGTCATTCTGTACTAGCGCGCTGCGCAAATCGGCCGAGCACAACCAGTTGGACGCAAATCACACCGACGATCGTCACCCATGCGGCGGTCTCCATCCAGCCGTCGCCACCCTGCAGACCGTAGACGATCGCGGCGGCAGCCAGGACGAACCACAGCGCCGTGAAGAAAGCGAACGCGGACAGCGGGATTCCAGATGCCAGCCGCGCCTCCCGTCGGCACCTGACCACACAGACCCGCAGCTGTGCCAGAGCGTAGAGCGTGCAGAATACGGCGAAGAACCAGCGACTGAGGAACTCGACGGCGCCATCCAAAGCGCCGCTCGTCCGCCAGACGATGGCGAGCACAAGGCCGACGATCACCGCGGCTATGACGAGGATCGTCAACGATATCTGTCGACGCCTACTCGCGTCTTCCATCACGACAGACCCGGTTCAGTTCAGAACAAACGTACCTGCAATTGCACCACACGGCCCGGCTGCGGCAGCCCGCACTGATCGAATACGGCGGCGTCCGTCACGTTAAACGCGGCCAGCACGACTTCCAAACGGCCCGTTCGACCCGGCCGCAGATCGAAACCGCCGCCAAGCTCGAGATCCAGCCACGTATCACTCGCAAGCCGCTGCTCGGCATCGAAGTCTGGGTGCACACAGTAGCGAGCACCGAGATGCCGCACGCGGCCGGTGGTCCGCAGGCCGTAGCCCAGCGGCACCGACAGTCCCAATCCACCCGAGATCCACGGTTGGTACTCGGGGTGCTGCCCCTCCGTTACGGACGCGTCGTCCTGGGTGACGTCCTTAAGAGTAACATCCCCGGCGAGAGAAATCCCGCTGCGCCAGGTGTAGCTACCCAGCAGCTCGACGCCGGCGCTGCGGATCGTCTCCCGGTTCTGACGCTGCAGCGTGCCGTCGCCCAGGCTGACCCGGACGATCGCGTCCTCCAGGCGCTGATAGAACCCGACGACCTGCGCTTCCACGGGACCATCGGACGCGGTAAGGCCAATCTCTGCAACGGCCAGTATTTCCGGATTCAGGTCCGGATTGACGACGAACTTGCCGAGAGCGCCGGAGTAGAGCTCGCGAAGCGCCGGGAACCGTACCTTGCGGCTGACCCCGCCGTTCAGCAGCACGCCGCCATTCGCCAGCGCGTACGTACCGCCCACCCGGGCGCCCCAAGCCCAGATCGGATCCCGCGATTGCCGGCCTCCGGTCTCGGGCGTATCGGAGTAGTCAACGCTGGCACCTACACTGATCCGCGCCCGCGGCGATGCCGCTCCGCCGGTGTATATCGGGTGCTCCGTCTCGACCCCGAGGTTGAAGAACCGCTGCCGGAACACCTCGGGGTCATTCTCATTCTCCACCAGTTCGTGGCGCGTCTCAGCAAAGGTCACCGCGCTGCGCAGCAGCCCGGCGCCAAGGGTGTGATCTCCCAACAGGCGCAGCGACAGCGTGCGGTCGTCCCCCTTCTCCCCGCCGGTGATCGAGTCGTACGCCGCGCTCTCGTATGTGTCTATGTCCGTCTCGCCCAGGTCGAGCCCGAAGCTCGCTTCGACGTCACCTTCACCCCACGGCGTACTACCCCAACCAGTACCCGCCGACAGCGCCGTCACCCAGCGGCTCGACTTGGGGTATCGCCACAGCCGCGGCTCCGACACGTGCAGCTCGGGCGGCACGCCGCGCTCGGACGAGTAGCCGAAGGAGGAGATCGATGCCCACGGTCCACCTTTCAGCTGATAGCGGGCCACGATGTATCCGTTCGCGTGCTCGAAATCGCTGTTCAGCCTATCGTCGCCGTTCACCGACTGCGTCACGCCTGACGCCAGCGGAGAAGACGAGCGGTTTCGGTAGCCGCCACCGGCACGCAGCAGCAGATCGCTGCTCTCACCACGAACAACCGTGGCGAGCCCCAACGCCAACGCGCTGTTCCCCAACTGATCCACGCCCGCCATCAACTGGAAAGGCTCCGGATCTAGCGAAAGGCTGGCGCCGTCCCCGATGCCGACCAACACCACGCCGCCCAACGCGTTCGGCCCGTGAAGGACTGAAGAAAGGCCGCGCACCAGCGTCAACTCACGCGCCGCCGCCAGCGGGACGATCGACAGGTCGGTACGATTATCCCAGCCGAGCGTGATCGGCACGCCGTCGACCAGAACGGCTACCCGCCGCGACTCCATGCCTCGTATTTGCGGTTGCGCCTCGCCGCGAGAGTTGTCGCGGATCAGGATCAGCGGCATCTGACGGAGCACCTCCTCCAGCGTCGGCGCCGGCGGCACCGCCATGGAGTCGAGCGGTGCTTTGAGAGCGGCTGCCCCACCCGCCGTGGCCACGGGCCGGCCGACCCTCACCGCTATCTCCTCGACGGTGTAGACCGTGTCGGGAGGAACCGTGTCTCGCTGTTGAACGGCGGCGTCGGAAGGAAGCGCGCTAAACGCCGGCAGCGCTACGACCGCCAACAATAGCCGCGCGAAAGCTCGCGCCATCTGCGCTCCATCGATCAGCCTGGCGGTCGAACCCAAGCTCGCCTCTCCTCGCTTTCCTCTTCTGGGGCCGTGGCAAACAAAACCCGGGGAGGTTAGCCAGGCAACCTCCCCGGCAGCAATGGCGACTTCGCTGATCGACCTGCGCTTCACTCGGGCCGGCGCGCCCGCACGAAGGCCGAACAGAGCCGGCCCTCCTCGAGCCAACTCTCTTTGACTTCGAGGCCAAAGTCCCGCGCAAGGGTGCGTACCTCGTCGCCGTCGTAGGCTCGGGTCACCTCGACCTCGACGTCGGTGAAGCCTGCGGCCGCCAACTTATCCCTGTACTCGTCCTCGTGCAGCGCGCCCGCCACGCAACCGCTCCAGGCCTCCAGACTCTGCTGCAGTTCTTCGGGCAACCGGCCCTGGATCACGATATCCGAGACCGCGAACCGGCCACCCTTCCGAAGAATGCGGAATGCCTCTCGCAGTACGCTGTCCTTGTCCGTCGAGAGATTTATTACGCAGTTACTGATCACGACGTCGACGCTCTCATCGGGAAGCGGTACTTGTTCGATCGTGCCCCTGAGGAACTCGGCGTTCGTGACCCCCGCCTCGCGCTGGTTGCGCCGGGCCAGCTCCAGCATCTCGTCTGTCATGTCCACTCCGTACGCTTTGCCGGTCGGTCCAACGCGGCGCGCGGACAGCAACACGTCGATCCCGCCGCCCGAACCCAGATCCAGCACCACTTCGCCGGGACCCAGCTCCGCCAATGCCGTAGGGTTGCCACACCCCAGCGAAGCGAGCACCGCTGCCTCCGGCAACTCGGAGACCTCATCCACGGAATACAGGTCGCTGGAGATCAGGCCTTTCTCCGTCGTACCACAGCAGTCCGAGGACACCGGCCCACAACAGCTAGCCGAGCTCAACCGGGAGGCCTGCTTGGCGGCCTCGGCGTATCTCTCACGAACGACTTCGCGAATCTCCGTCTCCTTCTTCATACGACCCCCAATGTGATGGGTGTTTCGCTCGCAACAGCCCTTCAGTCCCGGCAGCCTCAGCGATCGAGACTGCAACACTTGCCGCCGCCAGCCTGCAAACCGGCCGCGGCCACCTCCGCCAGCCGACCGACCAGCTTTACCATCGACTGACGCACTTCATGATCGAACTCCGACAGCAACCTGCGTTCTTGTGCCAGGATGTCGGTCTCGATCCGCTTGAACAGGCGTCGCCCCAGTGGGGCTACGCTCAACGCCACCGCCCGGCCATCACCCGGATGCCGCGATCGTTTCACGTAACCCTTGCGCTCGAGCGCATCCACGACCCGGCTGGCCGTGCTCTTGTCGAGATACAGCGACGCCGCCAGCTCGTTCAGCGTGACCGGGCCACCATGAACCAGGGCCTCGAGCGCCCAGTACTGCGTCACAGAGATGTCGTGACAGCAGATCCTGTCTCGGTCACGGAACTGATAGACCCGCTTGAGGTCGAAGAGGACGCGGTGGAGGGCGGACGTGTC
>JBDHHL010000333.1:0-5325 GCA_039589375.1 Gemmatimonadota bacterium
GTGTGATTCCCAGCTGCGACGAGCCAAGGGGAGTGTTTCAGCCGGGTTTCGACCTCCCGCACTTGCCCTGCCACCGACGGAACGACACCATAGCCAGGGGCTTGGGGCGCATCACGTGCCCCGCGTTCCCTGACTCATGGAGCTATCTCTGCTTGGGCGCAGGAAGATCGCCGTTCTCTTCCTGTTTGGCGTCGGCATTCCGAGTCTCGCTCTGGCCTACCTGGCCTTCCGTGGTATCCGGAACGAGCTGGCTCTGCTCGAACAACGAAGACTTGGTGAGCATCGTGCGCTCGCCGGGATCGTGGGCGACACGATTGCGGCGCGGATTGCGATGGTGGAACAGGCGTTCATCGGCGCCGTCGCAGATCATGACGATCCTCTCGCGCCCGACCTTGCCGATTCCCTCTCCGTTTGGAGGAGCCAGGAACCTCTCGTAGAGGAGGTCTTCTTCCTCGAGGAGCCCGCGACAGTCCATCTGCCGGTCGCTCGCCTGCTGTATCATCCCGACGGCTCGGTTCCCACCCCCGCCACATCCTGGCCGCCCGGGGCAGCAGCAAGTATGCGGACGGGCCAACAGCGCGAGTTTCAACAGCGTCGCTTCGGTGCGGCGCTCGCAAGCTACGAGAGCGCGTTCTCGCAGGTCGCGGATCCGGTCCTCAAGGGCGAGGCGCTCGTCGCCATGGCCCGGAGCCAGCGCATGGCGGGTCAGCTCGAAGCGGCGATCGCCTCGTGGGAGAGGCTGCTTGCGGATTACGCTGGGGTGAGGACGACATCCGGGGTGTCGCTTGGTCCGATGGCGCTCCTTGAGCACGGCTCCCTGCTGCTCGCGACGGGCGATTCCTCGCACGCTCTCGATACCTATCTCGAGCTGTACGAGCGTCTGGTCGGTGGGGAGTGGACTCTGGAGCGGGCGGAGTACGAGTTCTTCACGGGGCGGGCTCATGACTCGGCCACCGGCCTGGGTGCCGGTAATGCCCTGGCGGAAATACGGGCGGCAGACCAGGAGCGGCGGGAGAGCACGGAGCGACTGCTTCTGTTTCAGGCGTCCGCGGGCGGAGATCTCGTGGCGCGGGTGTTCGGCGAAATCCCCGGTGACGCAGCGGGGCCGAGGCGATTCGTGCTGGAGAGTGCCGGCCACACATATCTGGTCAGCCTGCCGAATCGCGCATCCAGCGCGAGAGGCGTGTGGGGGCTACTGCTCGATGCGGATTACCTGAGGGACAGGCTCCTCCGCCCGGTCCTGGAGCGTCACATCGACCTTGGCACCACCGATTGGGTCGTGAGAGGAAGGGACGGAAGCACCATCCTGACGGCGCGTGACGGACCGCCGGCGGGACCGCTCTCGATCAACGCCACCTTCACAAACAGTTTCCCGCCCTGGCTCATCGAGTTCTATCAGCAGCCACAGAGTCCCTACAAGCGGCTCTTCGCCTCCAGTCAGAGCATCTACCTCTACATGTTCCTGGCAATCGCCAGCATCATGCTGTTCGGCCTGGTCTTGACCGTTCGCGCCGTGGGGCACGAGCTCGAGCTGGCGCGCTTGAAATCCAAATTCGTCTCTACCGTCTCTCACGAGTTCAGGAGCCCGCTGACTTCGATCCGCCAGCTGGCGGAGATGCTGCAGGCAGGGCGCGTGCCCTCGGAAGACCGCCGGCGGCACTATTACGACGTGCTGGTAGAGCAGAGTTCCAGGCTCTCCACGCTGGTGACCAACATCCTCGACCTGGCCCGGATTGAGGAGGGCAGGAAGGAGTTCCGGTTCGAGGCGGTCGATGTCGGACCGCTGGTGGATGAGCTGGTAACGATGACCCGACATCGGGTAGGCCACGAAGGTTACGCGGTCGAAACGCATGTGACTGAGCCGTTTCCCCCCGTGCGCGCCGACAGGGACTCGATCGTGCAGGCGCTAGCCAATCTGGTGGACAACGCCCTCCAGTACTCCGGCGACGCCAAGCGAGTGAACCTGTACGCGTCCTCCGGCGATGGATACGTGGCGATTACTGTTGAGGATCAGGGAGTCGGCATTCCGAGACGAGACCTCGACCGCGTGTTCGATCGCTTCTACCGCGGCGGCAACGAACTCACGCGATCGGTGAGGGGGAGTGGTCTCGGGCTGACGCTGGTCAAGGAGATCGTGGAAGCTCACGGCGGAAGCGTCCACGTTGAGAGCGAACTGGGCAGCGGCAGCAAATTCTCCATCAGGCTGCCGGTCATGACGGAGCAGATCAATGGCGAAGATCCTGATCGTTGAGGATGAAGAGAGCATTCTGATGGCCCTGGAGGATGACCTCGAGCTGGAGGGGTATCAGGTCAATGGTGAGACCGATGGGGCCCGCGGCTTGGAGCGTGCCAAGGAGGGCGGATACGACCTCATCGTCCTCGACATCATGTTGCCGTCGCTGGACGGCTTCGAGATCTGCAAGCAGTTACGTGGGTCCGGAGATACCACGCCCGTCCTCATGCTCACGGCCAAGAGCCAGGAGGTGGACAGGGTGCTGGGCCTCGAGCTGGGTGCCGACGATTACCTGACCAAGCCGTTCAGTCCGCGGGAGCTGGTGGCGCGGGTGAAGGCCCTGCTCCGCAGGGCGGAGCTGGCAGATCGGCCGCTCGAGCATTTCCACTTCGCCGATGTGACGGTCGACTTCAGGGGATACGAGGTGAGGAGGGATGGGCAGCCGGTAGAGCTCACGGCCAAGGAGTTTGCCTTACTGCGGCTGCTCATCGACCACAGGGGCGAAGTGCTGCGGCGGGACGTGATTCTCGACGAAATCTGGGGTGATGACTCGGACGTGTTCCCGCGCACGGTCGACACCCACGTCGTGCACTTGCGGCAGAAGCTCGAAGAGGAACCGGCTCATCCGAGACACATCGTGAACGTGCGTGGTGTCGGCTACAAGTTCGTGCCCGACCTGGCTTAACACATTCTCAACAGTTGCTCAACCGAGGCGTCAAGCATCCTTGCGCGTGTCCCAATAGACTCGGGAAGCGAATGACTAGGGACACCTAGCGGGAGACGTGATCATGAGACAGCGGCGTGTGGCGACGATGGTGCTGGTGCTCGCTCTGACGTGGACCGCGACGGGCTACGCGCAGCAGACTGCCGAGGAGTTGTACCAGGCGGGGCTGTATCAGGAGGAGGTGCAGGGGGATCTGGAGGGCGCGGTCGAGATATACAGACAGATCTTGGATGAGTTTTCCGACAGCAGGACCGTTGGCGCCAAGGCACAACTTCACATTGGAATCTGCTACGAGAAGCTGGGTCTGGGCGAGGCGCAACAGGCCTATCGAGGAGTGATCAACAACTACCCTGAGGCGGCGCAGGAAGTTGCCGTGGCCCGTCAGCGACTCGCCACACTGGCGCGGGTGCTAGCGGAGCTCGAGCGGGAGCCGCGGTTCCGCAGGATCCACATCGCCAGCAAGCCGCGGAACGGCGTGCTCTCGCCCGACGGGAACAAGCTCGCCTTCACTTCCGGAGGTAGCGTTTGGATCGTTCCGCTTCAAGGAAACGTCGGGCGCGATATCGCGGGCGAGCCCATCCGGTTGACCGAACCGATGGGGGCCCGGACCATGGGGAACGTGGGGATGTCGTGGTCCGCCGATGGTGAGTGGATCGCGCTCAATGCAGGGCGAGACCAAGAGCAAGCGATCTATGTCGTCCCTGCCGCTGGTGGTGAGCCCCAGAAGATTCCCGGCAACCACTTCCGCGGCGCTGGCGCCTACAGCTATCGGGTCAGCCTATCGCCCGATGGAAAGACGCTCGCGTTTGCGTATGATGATCCGGATGCGGACGCTGACGAGGTCAGCCCCTACTCCCAGGTGCATCTCTCCATCCACACGGTCCCCGTTAAAGGCGGTCAGTCGACCAAGTTGACTCCGGTCTGGAGCATAGAACCGGCCTTCTCTCCAGATGGTAGATACGTTGCCTATGTCAAGTTCGTGCGCGCCGAGGACGAGGATCTTGGCGACTTTTACGGGTGGTACAGAGAGCTGTGGGTAGTCCCAGCTGAAGGCGGTACTCCCGTACTAGTGGCCGACTCGATTGCGGCGAGAGGGCCTGTCTGGTCGCCCGATGCCAGGATGATCGCTTTCATCCGTGCGTCGGTTGGGGAGGACGAAAGCCAGGAGATATGGGTTGTTCCGGTTTCCGAGGAAGGCGCACCCACGGCGGCTCCCACCAAGATACCGCTACCTCGTGAGTCCCAGCACCCCCTGGCAGGGTGGACATCCAGTAACGAACTGGGCGTCTTCATGAACACCCCCTATCGCCAAGCGGTGTACACGGTCCCTGCTTCGGGCGGCAAGGCCGTGCAGATCACGCCCGAAGGATATGCCTTCCACCCCAGGTGGACTCCCGACGGAAAGACGATCGTCTTCAGAGGTGGGCCGGTACTGGCAGCGGTGCCGGCGGAAGGGGGCGAGGTGTCCGAGATCCCCATCGTGTCGGACCCCGAGATCTTTCCGGGCATCCCAGGCGGTGGTGAGCATGTCTCACCTGACGGCCAGACGATCGTCTTCATGGGCGCCACAAAGCAGCCGCTGCGGGTGAACATCTTCACCGTTCCTATCGAAGGCGGCGTGGCGACTCAACTCACCGAGAGTCTTACCGTGCCGGAAATGGACACCCAGGATCGCTACCCTTGCTGGTCGCCGGACGGAGATCGGATCGCGTTCATTCGTTACCACGAGGTCGCGAAGGGCGATTTCCGGATGAATATCTACGTCGTTCCTGGTGAAGGCGGGGAGCCGAAAGCGATCACGACCGATGCCGATAGCGTCGCCTGGGCGGCGATCGACTACTCGCCGGACGGCGAGTGGCTCGCCTACTTCTCGAACAACGCCATCAAGATCAGGCCCGTGGGAGGTGGCGAAGCCAGAGTGGTCGTGCAGCTCGAGCGGGTCCACTTCCACAGCGAGCTGGCCTGGTCGCCCGACAGCAAGCGCATCGCGTACACCGGTCGGGGCAGCATCTGGACAGTACCGATCGACGGTGGAGAACCTGTCGAAGTGGAGACGGGCGTCCTCACCGAAGACGCCCAGAACTTGCATCTCGACTGGTCGCCGGACGGAAAGAAGATCGTCTTCGCCTTCTCGAGGGGCGGTGAGCCCGAGCTCTGGCTGGTAAGCGACTTCCTGCCAGAGTGAGAAGTGTTTCACAGCGCACGGGGCAACTGAGTCACCAACTGCCAGATACAGGACAAGCTGCCCGGCGTATTCTCACTCCTCTCTCTCGCCGACGGCTTCCACGAGGCCGTCTACCAGGCGTGCCGTATGGGAGCCGTCGGGATCCAGCTCCGCGTTGAGCTCCGTCACCACGATGGCGACGCA
>JBDHHL010000334.1:0-5290 GCA_039589375.1 Gemmatimonadota bacterium
CCCTGTTTGCGCGATTCCTCGACGATCTCGGCTCGCAAACGCTCTCCCGCCTTGCGGCTGTCCGCCAGAATCTGCTGCGCCTGCTCTCGAGACTCCGCCAGCAAACCGCGTTGCTGCTCGAGCAGACCTTTGGCCTCCTGACGCTCGCGGGCGGCGCCGTCCAGCGTATCCTGGATGCGCTTCTCGCGCGTCTCCAGCGCGCCCAGGATCGGACCCCAAGCCCATTTCCGCAGGACGAACAGCAAGATCAAGAAGATGGCCCAGGTCCAGATCATCAGACCCGGGTTGATCGCGAACAGGCCGCCTCCGCCCCCGTGATCGTCCTGCGCCAGGAGCGGGCTCGCGACCGCAAGAAAGGAGGCGCAAGCGAACGCGGCGACCCCCACGCGGCGGATCAACCGGTCGCTGCGGCGCCCAGCCTTTGACGTTCTATACATGGGATCTTGCCCCACCTGTTTCGGGCTTTACCCCTTGAGCAGCGCGATCACCAGCGCGAAAAGCGCAACGCCTTCGATCAACGCGGCCGTGATGATCATCGCCGTCTGAATGCTGCCGGCCGCTTCCGGCTGCCGGGCGATGCTCTCGGTCGCCGAGCCACCGATCCGGCCGATACCGATGGCGGCGCCGATGACCGCCAGACCGGCGCCTATTGTGGCGCCCATGGTGCCGTACAGACTCTTGGCCGCTTCCGCCTCTATCCCGCTGGTCACAGCCTGAAGCGCGCCGAAAACCGATTCGATCATTTTCTCCCTCCCATGAGGAACTGCAGTTCCAGAAAACCGCCCACTTCTAATGTGGATGTCTCACCAATCCGATGAATACCGACGTCAGCATCGAAAAGATGTACGCCTGCAAGAGAGCGATGAATATCTCCATGAGCATGATGGCGACCGCCATCAACACCGGCGCCGGCCACACTACCCACTTGATCCCGCCGGACGCTCCGGCCATGAAGATCAACCCGACAAGCGACAATATGACGAGATGGCCTGCCGTCATGTTCGCGAAGAGCCGGATCGCCAATGCGAAAATTCTCGCCAGCTTGGCGATCAACTCCACCGGAGTCATGACCAGCGCCATCACGATACTCCAGAACACGTTTAGACCCTTCGGTATGTAAACGATCGTGCCCAAGTAAGCCCTCGGCCCGATGTGCAGAAGTCCGCCTACCTCGATCGCGATCAGCGACAGAACGGCGAGCGCCGCCGTCACCATGATGTTCCCTGTCGCCGTAGAGCCGAAGGGCACCAGGCCCAGCAAGTTCATGAACAGGATGAAGAAGAACATCGTGAGCACGAATGGAACGAACCTCTCGCCGCCCTTCCCGATGTTCCTCATCGCGACTTCGTCGCGAAGATAGATCACGAACGCCTCGATGACGTTCGCGAGCCCTTTGGGAGCGCGCTCGGCACCTTTGCCGTGCGTCCGCCGCGCAACCCAGATCAACGTCAGCGCGCACAGCGTCGCCGCGATAGCCAGCCACACGACATGCTTCGTGGGGGAGAGGTCGATCGTCAAAGAGCCGATATGGAGTGGCGGCCAATGCGGCAGGTTAATGTCGAGGCCGACTCCCGGTATGATGAAGTGGCTGCCGTCGGCAACTTCCTCCATCATGTGCGAGTTCCAGACTTCTGCCATACCCTGCTCGCCCTCGGCGGCGTGTTCCACCTGAGCGACCATTCCCCACAGTCGACCTGCGATTGCGATCATCGGGTTCCGTAGTGATAGCGGAAAACGACGGGCTCAAGCACGAGGAGTGCGAACAAGGCGGCGACAAGCGCCACCAAGGTGGGCTCAGGCGCCAGATCCAGGGCCCCGCCCAGCGTAAGCCAGGCAGCAAGCCCGATCACGGCCATCCTGAGGATCGTACCAGCGGTCCAGCCGGCGACGACCAGCTTGGGTCGGCGGCGAGTAGCCGCCAACAGTATAGCGAAAGCGGCCAACTGCACAAGCCAAGCCGCTGACAAACCCACCCATACCGCGACGCGATCCGGCGGCCGGAATCCCAATCCGACCAGCAAAGCGGAGACTCCTACAAGAACCGCAGAAATCCCCGCATAGACGGACCACCTTTTCACCGCTTGTCTGGAGCCTTTCCCGACGGCCCTACTTCCCCGTCTTCGTCGTTTCTTTTAGGCGAATCCCCCTCCTGGAGGGCCATCGCGCGGCGCACGAGATTGTAGAATCCCGCCGCACCGCCGATCAGGGCGCCCAGGAGGGTGAAAGCCGGCGTCGACCCAATCTTCTTATCGAGGACCGAACCAACCCAGGCGAAAAAGAGCGCACTAAAGGCGAAGGTGATACCGAGGCCGAGGTAAGCCCCTACCCTGCTGCGATCGTACTCCGGTTGCTGCATATCAGCCTCGCCCTACCCATCCAGAAATCGGCGCGGAAGATATCAGTCGCGGTATAGTGGCGCAAGCCACCCTTGACGCCACTTTTCCTCTTTGTCTACCTTGTTTTTGTGGACGTTGGCAGACCCCATACCATCGAGCTGCGGCTCGTCTGCGTGCGCAGGGGTATAGACCGCCCCGGCGGACCCTCGATTCCCCGCCCGTGATACTCACCACGCACAGTACACGCGCAGCCGTCTCCTCGGTCGAGAGGCAGGATAGCTCGGCGTGACGAACCAGACGAACGAAGAGATCGGCGGTCACCGGGCCGCAACCGGTGGGCCCGCAGAAGGTCAACGATCGCCCTTACCAGTAGATCAGACCGACGACCGTGACGTGGCTCTGCTCGACCAGTTGGCAGAGGCCAGGCACCGCGTCGAGGTCGAAGTGGGTAAGCAGGTCGTTGGGCAGAAGGAGATCGTCGAGGGCCTCCTGATCACCATACTCGCCGGCGGGCACGCTCTGCTGGTCGGAGTACCGGGCCTGGCCAAGACACTATTGGTGTCCAGCCTGGCGCAGTCCCTCCACCTCAGGTTCAGCCGCATACAGTTCACGCCCGACTTGATGCCGTCCGACATCACCGGCACCGAGATCATCGAGGAGAACGTCTCTACGGGACGTAGGGCTTTCCGGTTCGTGCACGGCCCGATCTTCGCCAACGTCGTCCTCGCCGATGAGATCAACCGTACTCCGCCAAAGACCCAGGCGGCGTTGCTCCAGGCAATGCAGGAGATGGAAGTGACCGCGGGCGGTGAGACCTACAAGCTCGAGCAGCCCTTCTTCGTTCTGGCGACTCAGAATCCCATCGAGCAAGAGGGTACCTACCGGCTGCCGGAGGCCCAGCTCGACCGATTCATGTTGGAAGCCCGAATAACCTACCCTTCACCGGCCGAGGAAGAGGAGGTTGCCAGCCGCACGACGACTGATCGAATCGAGCAGGTCGTTCCCGTCATGTCGGCGGCTGAAATCCTCGAGTTCCAGGGTCTGGTTCGACGCGTGCCCGTTCCGCCCAGCTTGATCCGGCTGGCGGTTCGGCTCTGCCGATCAAGTCGCCCCGAGGCGGAAGAGGCACCGGATTTCATCCGGCGCTGGGTGAATTGGGGAGTCGGGCCGCGAGGCACCCAACATCTCGTCCTCGCCGCGAAGGCAAGGGCTGCGCTCGACGGCAGGGCCATGCCCAACTACGAGGACATACACGCCGTGGCGCTGCCCGTACTGCGCCACCGCGTCGTCACGAACTTCGAAGCCGAGGCGGATGGCCAGACCGCCGAGGATATCCTCCGTCAGCTGTTGGACCTGAGCCAGGAATGGATATAAAAGAGGACCCTCCGAGTAGGCACCCGAGCATTCCCAGGACGGGGCGTGTAGACCGATGACTGCGTTCGTCGTGCTCGCCTCGTCGGCCGCACTGTTGGTCGTGACCGCTTCAGCGATCGAGGTCGCGTTTTTCTCGATTCCTTCTGAGCGCATCCAGGAACTCGAGTCCTCAGAGCAGCGGGGCGTGCGCTCGCTCGCGTCGCTCAGGGCGCGGCCGGCAGTCCTACTGTCGTTGCTATGGTCCGCCCGTGTCCTCGGCACAGCGCTGGCCGTGATGGCGGCCTGGCGCGCAGTGGACATCTCCGGTCGGGGCTCGACCGCCTTCATCGCGCTGGCCGTGGCCGTCGCGATCATGGTCATGGTGCTCGCAGAGTTCGCCGGCAAGACTCTCGGCCAGCGCGGCGGCGAGCGATTCTGGCTCAGGGCCGCGACGCCGGCGTGGCTCCTCTCCCGGTTCTTGTGGGTGGTGACGTGGCCTGCAGAGCTCATCTCGCGACTGCTCGCGCCGAAGGTCATCGAGATTATGCCGGGGATCTCCGACCGCGAGATTCGCGACATCGTCGGACACGGAGATGCCGACCCGGTGATCGAAGAGCACGAACGACGTCTCATCCAGCGCGCCTTCCTGCTCGATCAGACTACGGCGTACGACGTGATGACGCCGCGCGTCGACATGCTGGCCTGGCCCGAGACCAAGACCCTGGCCGAGATCGCGTCAGAGCTACGCGCGGCGCGGTACAGCCGCATACCCCTCTACCGGGGGAGCATCGACAAGATCACTGGCGTCCTTTACATCCGCGACGCGTACCAGGCGCTGATCTCCGGTCAGCGAGACGTTCGGCTGAAGAACCTCGCACGGGAGCCTTTCTTCGTCCCCGGTTCCGTCACGCTCGACAACCTGCTGCTGGACTTCCAGGAACGTCGAATTCACATGGGTATCGTGATCGACGAATACGGCGGAGTGGACGGCCTGATCGCCCTCGAAGACATCCTCGAGGAACTCGTCGGCGAGATCGTCGATGAAACCGACATCGACGAGGAACCGATCACCCGTCTCAGCAGAAACGTGATACTCGTGGACGGGAGCGCCGATCTCCGCGAGATCAACCATTTCTTCAACACGACGTTCCCACTGCTCGAGCACCGCTCGCTGAACGGCTATCTGCTCGAGGTCTTTGGCCAGGTGCCGGAGCCCGGCGAGAAGATCACGAAGGAGGGTGTCCTGATCGAGGTGACGTCGGCTACCGACACGCAAGTTCTACGCGCGCGACTCTCGCGCCAGGTTGCCCGCAGCGATGTTCCCGAGAGCGAATCGGACCAGAGCGAGTCGGGCGCCCCGATCCGGCCCGGCCGCAATCCAGACTAGCCGCTCGATACGCAGCCGCACACTAGAGACCGAGGCTCCAGATCGCGTACCAGTTGATCAGCACGTCTCCCCACACGTACACCACAGCGGCGCCAACGGCCAGGAAGATGCCGAAAGGGACCAGTTTCCCCGTCTTCAACCCGATCGGGCCGAAGATGACGGCGCCCACGACCGAACCCACGAATACGGTCAGAAGACCGAGGATAGCGCCGTA
>JBDHHL010000335.1:0-5267 GCA_039589375.1 Gemmatimonadota bacterium
ATGGAAGAGGGTCTGCGGTTTGCGATCCGCGAGGGTGGGCGGACCGTGGGGGCCGGAGTGGTCACGAAGGTATTGGAGTAGAGGGGAAGTCGTCGGTCATCGGTGACGGGCCGCCGCTGGGTACGTTGCCCACGAATCGGCACCGATCGCTGATCACCGATCACTGACTACTACGTAAGCGGGACTTGAGATGTCCGATAAGATTCGAATCCGACTGAAGGCTTTCGATCACGCGGTGATCGACCAGACCGCTGCGGATATCGTACGAACTGCTCAGAAGACCGGTGCGACGGTGAGGGGGCCGATCCCGCTTCCGACGCGGCGGCAACGCTGGACGGTTTTGCGGAGCCCTCACATCGACAAGAAGTCGCGAGAGCAATTTGAGTTGAAGACGCATAAGCGGGTCATTGACATACTCGACTCGCGGCCGCAGACGGTAGACGCGCTGACGAAGCTCGATCTGCCGGCCGGGGTCGATGTCGAGATCAAAGTAGACTGAAGAGATGTCGGCGACCGGTTCTTAGTGAACCGGTAACTGAACATGGTTGAGACTAGAACACCTACTGACTGACTGCGATGCTCGGGCTGATCGGCAAGAAGATTGGGATGACACAGCTGTTCGCTGAGGACGGCAGAGTGGTCCCCGTAACGGCGATCGAGGCTGGACCTTGCCCGATCGTGCAGGTGAAGACTGAGGAGCGAGACGGCTACCGGGCCGTGCAACTCGGCTATGGCCGCAAGAAGGAGCGGCGGAGCCGCCGGCCCGAGGTCGGGCACAGCGCCTCTGCCGGACTCGACCATGTCCCGGCCATCACGCGCGAGTTCCGACTCGGCGAAGATGACGCCATCGCCGACGACCCGCATACGCCGGTGGAACCGGTCGCGCAGGAGAGCTCCGACGAAGCTGGTGACGAAGGCGGCGGGGCCGAGAGCCAGGCCACGGATATCCCGCAGCAGGTGCTTCGCGTCGGCAACATGCTCACCGTCTCGATGTTCAGTGAGGGTGAGCGGGTGAGGGTTACCGGCCGCACGAAAGGGCGCGGGTTCCAAGGCGTTGTGAAGAGGCACCGCTTCGCTGGGTTTCCCAAGAGCCACGGCCACCCGTCGGTTCGGCTTGCCGGGTCGATAGGCCCCGGCACCGATCCGTCGCGGGTTATCAAGGGCCGAAAGATGGCCGGCCACATGGGCACGGAACGGAAGACGGTGCGGAACCTCACGGTAGTGAGGGTCGACCCGGAACGGAACCTGATCTTCGTCAGGGGAGGTGTTCCCGGGGCACGGAACGGTTGGGTTTTTGTACGCAAGCAGTAGTGAGACCGGCGCAGCCTCTGCTGCGCGTAGAGCGTTAGAGCGAATGATGACGGCACCACTCACAGCCCGGTACTACAAGGCGGACGGCAAGGCCGGCAGCAAGCGAACGCTACCTGCGGACCTCTTTGACGGCGTTGTCAACGAACCGTCGTTGCACGCCGCGGTGAAAGCCTATCAGGCGAACCAGCGTCAGGGCACGGCCTCCGCCAAGAACCGCTCGGCCGTGAGAGGCGGCGGGCGCAAACCGTGGCGGCAGAAGGGGACGGGTCGTGCGCGGGTCGGCAGCATCCGATCGCCGATCTGGCGCGGCGGCGGCGTGATCTTCCCGCCGATGCCCCGTTCGTACAGACAGAAGTTGCCCAAGAAGGTCGTGCGCATGGCGCGTCGCTCTGCGATCAACGCTAGAGCGGTAGAGAACAAGGTCATCGTGCTGGAAGACTTCCGCTTGGAGGAACCGAAGACTCGGCCGCTGGTCAAGCTTCTAGAGAAGCTCGAGCTGAGGGATGACAAGGTGCTCATCTTGACCTTCGGGCACCGGCCGCAGGTTCACTTGTCGGCGCGCAACATTCCGGCGGTTGAGGTGAGGACATTTGGCACCGAGTCGGCCTACGACGTCTTGTGGGCGGATACGGTTGTTATCGAGGAGAGCGCCCTCGAAGAGAGCGGGCCGGCTGTCGAGGAAGCGAACATAGAGGCCGAGACCGAGGAGGGCGTCGATGCGTGATCCACGACAGATCATCCTTCGCCCGATCATCACCGAGAAATCCTCGGCGGGCCAGATGAATGAGAATCACTTCACTTTCGAGGTCTCGTCGGACGCGAACAAGCACGAGATAAAGCACGCGGTCGAGCAGCTGTTCTCGGTGCACGTCCAACAGGTTCGCACGGCACAGCAACGTGGCAAATGGCGACGTCGGGGTGTGCACGTAGGCAAGCGACCCAACTGGAAGAAGGCGGTTGTGAAGCTGGCCGAGGGTGAAACCATAGACGTCTTCGAAGGGCTCTAGGATGGCGATCAAGAAGTTCAAACCGAACACGCCAGGCACGCGGTTCCGCTCGCTGGTACGCAGCGATGAGATCACGCGGAGTAGGCCTGAGAAGTCGTTGCTCGAGCCCTTAAATAAGAAGGGCGGTCGCAACCATCACGGCCATATCACGGTGCGTCGGCGTGGCGGCGGTCACAAGCGTCGCTACCGCCGGATTGATTTCCGGCGCGACAAGTCCGGCGTGCCGGGCAAGGTGGCCGCGGTGGAGTACGATCCGAACCGGTCGGCAAACATCGCTTTGATCCATTACCTGGACGGAGAGAAGCGCTACATCCTGCATCCGCGGGGATTGAATGTCGGAGACACCGTGGTTGCTGGTCCCGGCAGCGAGATCCGTCTGGGGAACGCCGTGCCATTACGGGAGATCCCGCTGGGCACGGCGGTCCACAATATCGAGATGATCCCTGGTCAGGGCGGCAAGATCGTCCGCTCGGCGGGAGGGTCCGCACAGGTCGTGGCAAAGGAAAAGGGCCACGTGACCCTGAGGCTTCCATCGACGGAGGTCCGCTTCGTACCTGCTGATTGCGTGGCTACGATCGGCCAGGTCGGAAACGCCGACCACGAGAACGTCTCCTGGGGCAAGGCGGGCCGTTCGCGCTGGGCGGGCCGGCGGCCGAAAGTCCGCGGTGTGGCGATGAACCCGGTGGACCATCCGCTCGGCGGCGGCGAAGGCAAAGCATCGGGCGGTCGCCCGCCGGTGAGCCCCTGGGGGAAGCCTGAGGGTCGCAAGACTCGCGATCCGCACAAGAAGTCTAACAAGCTAATCGTGCGGCGCCGGCGGCGCGGCAAAGCTACGCAGTGAACACTCGGGATAGAGAGTACTCGGCTGAGGAGCCGGAGCGGTTATGGCTAGAAGCGTAAGAAAAGGCCCGTTTGTCGACGAGCATCTGATGCAGAAGATCGCGCAGATGAACGATAGCGGCGAAAAGCGCGTGTTGAAGACGTGGTCGCGCCGCTCCACCATAACTCCGGAGTTCGTTGGCCATACGCTGGCGGTCCACAACGGCAACAAGTTCATACCGGTCTACATCACCGAGAACATGGTGGGACATAAGTTGGGCGAGTTCGCTCCTACCCGCTTGTTTCGGGGGCACGGGGGCAAGCTGGCGGACAAGCGCGCGAAGGTCTAGCGATGGAAGCAAAGGCGATAGCACGGCATCTGCGGCAGTCGCCGCGTAAAGTGCGGCTCGTAGTGGATCTCATCCGCGGCCAGACCGTCAACGATGCGTACGCGATTCTGCAGTTCAACGGAAAGAAGGCGTCACAGCCGATCGAGAAGGTTCTGCGGTCGGCGGTAGCCAACGCGATGTACAAGGCTGACGAACAAGGCGAGCGGCTGGACGTGGACGAGCTTTTCGTGAAGCGCGCCTTCGTGGATGAGGGCCCTTCGCTGAAGCGCTGGCGCGCACGCGCCATGGGCCGGGCGAGCCCGATCCGAAAGCGCACTAGCCACGTAACGGTGATCGTGGATCGGAAGGAGTAGCATGGGTCAGAAAACGCACCCAGTCGGATTCCGCTTGGGAGTCGTAAAGCAGTGGAAATCCCGCTGGTACGCCGAGGGTAACATCGCTGACCTGATCGAGCAGGATGAAAAGATCAGGAATTACCTCAAGGCCCGGCTGGGCCACGCGGCGATATCAGCAGTCGAGATCGAGCGGAAGCCGGGCAAGATCGTTGTGACGATCAATACGGGGCGCCCGGGAGTGGTCATCGGGAAGCGTGGTGCGGAGGTGGACAAGCTGCGGGATGAGCTGGCTGTGCTCACGAGCGCCGAAGTGGCCATCAACGTCGAGGAAATCAAGCGGCCCGAGATCGAAGCCCAACTCGTGGCGGACAGCGTCGCGTTTCAGTTGGTCCAGCGAATCGCCTTTCGACGGGCGATGAAGCGAGCCGTGCAGCAGGCGATGCGTATGGGCGCCGAGGGTATCAAGATTCAGTGCAGTGGGCGCCTGGGTGGCGCTGAGATAGCGCGCAGCGAGGGGTATCATGAAGGCCGCGTGCCGCTTCACACGCTGCGGGCCGACGTCGATTTCGCTCGTTCGACCGCCAAGACGACCTTCGGTCCGATTGGGATCAAGGTTTGGGTCTTCAAAGGAGAGGTCGTCGAGGAGCGTAAGGGTGTGACCTACACGGCCGGTGGCCGGGGCAGCTGATTAGGAAAAGAGAATGCTGGCTCCGAAACGGATAAAGTGGCGCAAGCAGCAGAAAGGTCGAGTCAGGGGCAAGGCGAGCCGCGGCCACACGGTGGCATTCGGCCAGTACGGCCTGCAGACGCTGGATCGCGCTTGGATCACCGCGCGTCAGATCGAGGCCGCGCGTGTCGCCATGACCAGGCACATCAAGAGGGGCGGGAAGGTCTTCATTCGCGTCTTCCCCGACAAGCCGATCAGCAAGAAGCCGGCGGAAACCCGCATGGGCAAGGGCAAGGGAAACCCGGAAGCTTGGGTGGCGCCGGTGAAACCGGGTCGGGTCATGTTCGAGCTGGAAGGTGTTTCGGAGAGCATCGCCCGCCGCGCGATGGAGCTGGCCTCGGCCAAGCTGCCCGTGAGGACTCGGTTTCTCAAGCGTGAAGGCGGAGGTATCTAATGCGGCCTGAAGAGATCCGCGAGATGGCTGATCCGGACATCGAACAGGCGCTAGAGCAGTTGGTCGATGAGCTATTCGACTTTCGCATGAAGAGCGCGTACGAGGAGCTCGAAAACCCGCTGAGAGTTCGCCAGCTGAAGCGTGATATCGCCAGGCTGAAGACGATAAGGCGCGAGCGAGAATTGGCTGCAGCTCGCGAGGCGAAGGAGAAGTAACCGCGCATGTCACGAGGGCAGCGTAAGACGCGAGAGGGTTCGGTCGTGAGCGACCGCATGGACAAGACCGTAGTGGTTAGTGTCGAGCGGCGCTTCGCACATCCGCTGT
>JBDHHL010000336.1:0-5258 GCA_039589375.1 Gemmatimonadota bacterium
ACGCCCCGCCCGAGACCGTTTGGCCGTGGCTGGCTCAGATGGGACGCGGCGCCGGCTGGTACAGCGTCGACCGCCTGGACAACGGCGGCAAGACATCGGCGCGCCACATCGTCTCCTGGATTCCAACACCCCGCGAAGGCGACGCGTCGGCCATCGGGTACGTGCGCCGGGTGATCCCTGGACGCGAGCTCACCTGGTGGGCGCCTGGCGCTCCTTTCCTGGGCAGTTCGACGCGCCTGGCCGTGGACATCAGCCTGAGTCCCGCGAACGGCGGCTCGCGGCTCGTGATAAGGATGTCAGGGGACGCGGCGGGCGGCATGCCGAGCATCGTGCTCGCGGTCTTCCGGTTCATCGACGGCGTCATGGCCCGTCGGCAGCTCCTCGGCATCAAGGGGCGAGTCGAGCAGCATGGAGCGCGCACCGCCGATCCCGATCGCCCGGAGACGGGGGCACGGGATCAGTACCAACTCTACGAGGTGGTGTACGCCTCGGGCGAGCGGGCTGGTGTCTCGGGAAAGGAGCGCGGCGAGCACTGGCACCGCGCTGCGGCCGAAGCTGGGCTGATTCAGACCCGAGCGTGACCGGCAGGTCAACGCCTTCAACGTTGGTTGGGGGGGAGGTCAGTTCCTGAGGACGACGAGCCTTGCCCCTCGTTCGCGGTCGTCTTCGACGCCGCGTGCTACTCCTCGTCCTCTTCGGTTTCGGCGGTGCTGTCCTCCGAGGGCTCCTGCTCGGCCGAGGGTTCCTGCTCGGCGGCTTCCTTCTTCAGCCGTCTCTTCTCGGCTTTCGCCTCTCTCTTCTTCTGCTTCTTGATCTCCCTCTGCTTCTTCTCAAATCCGTAGTTCGTCCTTCTCGCCACTCACTCACCTCCATTGTGTGCGGGCCCACACGACTTGCTGAACCCGCGCTGGATCACACTTGCATTCCAAAGGCCTCACTTCAGCAACCCGCGAGATACACCATAAGGTAACCGGATCGGGACCTGCCCGCTAATCCCAACCGCTTCGAGATCCAGCACGGCCAGCGCGATCTCGAGGACATCGGCCACTGGACACCGAGGGCCATCGGCGCCGCTCGCTTGCCCCACCGAGGTCCTCGCTCCATCATCCACCGGTCATCCGCCTCCCGATTCCGGCAGCAGCGGCCGGCCCCGGCTCACAACCCGAACGTCGAGGATCCGTATGCGATACCGAGCGTTGACTGTCGCGCTGTTCATCACAACCGCTCCGGCCGTCGCGCAGCAAGCACCCCAGCGCGTGCTTACTGTAGACGATTATGCCCGCGCCGAACAGTTCCTGGGCCAGAACACGAGGCCACTCGTCTTCGGGGCTAGTGTGCGGCCAAACTGGTTGGAGAGCGGCCGCTTCTGGTACCGGAACACCATACCCGAGGGGGCCGAGTTCGTGCTGGTGGATCCGGAACGGCGGACGCGCGCCCGGGCCTTCGATCACGAGAGGCTTGCCGCGGCGCTCTCAGCGTTGACGGACACGACTTACGATCCGTTCCACCTGCCGTTCACGACGTTCCGCCTCGGAGCCGACGGGCGGTCGATCAGCTTCGAAGTCCGGTCGCAGCACTATACCTGCGATATCGAGGACTACCGGTGCACGAGCGAAAGGGCCGAGAGTCCGAGCATGGATCGTAGCGCCGTGCTGTCGCCTGACGGTCAGTACGCGGCCTTCATCCGTGACTTCAATCTTTGGGTGCGTGAGACCGAAACCGGGACCGAAACGCAACTCACGACTGACGGCGTCGAGGACTTCGGTTACGCGACGAACAACGCCGGGTGGGCGAGGAGCGACCGTCCGGTTCTACTGTGGTCACCCGATTCCGAGAAGATCGCGACGTTCCAGCACGACGGGCGCGGAGTTGGGGAGATGTACCTCGTGTCCACCAATGTCGGCCACCCGCGGCTCGACGCGTGGAAGTACCCGCTTCCAGAGGACAGCCTCATCTTCCGCATACATCGCGTGGTGATCCACCTCGATGGACCTCGCGTCGTTCGGCTGCAGATGCCGCCCGACCAGCATCGCTCTACCGTATGCGACCACATCGCCTGCCGCGGCACTTTCGCCGACGTGGAATGGAGCGATGACGGGTCACAGCTCGGCTTCGTTTCGACCTCCCGCGATCACAAGCACGAAGTGCTTCGCGTGGCCAACCCCGAGACGGGAACCGTGCGCGACGTCATGGAGGAGACCGTCGAGACGTTCTTCGAATCGGGTGGCAACTGGCGCCTGTTGGCGGAGTCGGACGAAGCGCTCTGGTACTCCCAGCGCGACGACTGGGGGCACCTGTACCTCTTCGACCTCGAGACCGGCCGCCTCAAGAACCAGATCACCCGCGGCGATTGGAACGTGCTCCGGCTCCTCCGCGTCGACGAAGAAGATCGGATTCTCTACTTCACGGGCGCAGGCCGGGAACCCGGCGACCCGTACTTCCGCTACCTGTACCGTGTGCGGATGGACGGGAGCGGCCTCGAGCTCCTCTCGCCGGACAGCGCTGACCACCAGACCACGTTCTCGCCATCCGGACGCTATTTCGTCGATAGCTACTCCACGCCGGACACACCGCCGATCACCGTGCTGCGCAACGTTCGCGGCCGGAAGGTGATGGACCTGGAGAAAGCGGATATCTCCCAGCTCCTCGCCACGGGCTGGACGCCGCCGATTCCGTTCAGCGTGAAGGCCCGCGACGGAGTGACCGACTTGTACGGTCTGATGTATGAGCCCACAGACCTGGATCGGACGAAGAAGTACCCGATCATCAACCGCATCTACCCGGGCCCCCAGACGGGAAGCGTCGGAAGCAGAACCTTCTCGGCCTCCAGGGGTGATACCCGTGCGCTGGCCGAACTCGGGTTCATCGTCGTCCAGCTCGACGCAATGGGCACCCCGATGCGGTCGAAGACTTTTCACGAAGCATACTACGGCAACATGGGTGATAACGGACTTCCGGATCACATCACCGGAATGGAGCAGCTTGCAGAGCGCCACCCTTGGATCGATCTCGACCGGGTGGGGATCTATGGCGGCTCGGGCGGCGGTTTCGCCTCGGCCGATGCCCTCATGCGTTACCCGGACTTCTTCAAGGTCGCCGTCTCATGGTCCGGGAATCACGACAACCGCAACTACGAGGACGACTGGGGTGAGAAGTGGCAGGGACTGCTGGTGGAGAACGCCGACGGCACGACCAACTACGACAACCAGGCCAACCAGCTCCTAGCAGAGAACCTGAAGGGAAAGCTGCTCCTCGCCCACGGCACGATGGACGGGAACGTACCGTTCTACAACACGCTCCTAGTCGTGAACGAACTGATCGCGGCCAACAAGGACTTCGACCTAATACTCTTCCCGAACCGCGGCCACGGTTTGGGCGAGTCGTATATGACACGGCGGCGCTGGGACTACTTCGTTCGCCACCTCATGGGCGCGGAACCGCCGGTGGAGTACGAGTTCCAGCCTACGGCCCCGAGAAGGCCGTGACGGTGAACCGGCCTACTGCGCTCTCCTCGGATAGTCGGGCGCGTCGTCGATGGCCCAGCGGATGAACGCCCGCAGGTCGTTGTTGGCGTTGGCCAGGTCCGGCTTGCGCAGGTACATCATGTGGCCGCTCTCGTACCAGGAGAATCGGAAGCGATCTCGGAATTCTCCGCCCGGCTGAAGGTGTGAGATCGTATATACGGCGCTGTAATAGTCCGTAGCGGCGTCGTAGTAGCCACCCTGGATCATCACCTTCAAGTAGGGGTTGGCACGCATGGCCTGGCGCAGCATCTGCCCCACGTTCGTGCCGTCATCACGGTTCCACGGCCGGACGTTGCCCCAAACGTTGTACTTGAGATCCGGGTTAAAGCGGAGCTCTTCACGAAGATAGCGGTTCACGGCATCGCTGAAGGCGCCGTTCCAGTCCGACATTGCCGGGTCGTACTCGGGACTCTCACCTGCAGCATCCACATCCACACCCAGGTAGCGACTGTCCAGACGTCCCACCGTGAGGCGTTGATCGCGTAGCAGTTCCTTCCAGAAGCGTCGTGAGTTGATGCGCAGATTCGTCGACATGACGTACTCGTCAGTGAGACCCGTGTACCTCGCCACCCTCCGCGCGATGTCGGCGCGCTGGGCATCCTCCAGTCGGTCGCCCTTGACCAGAGCACCCAGGTAATCGCCCACGGCGAAGGCTTCGACTTCGTCCAGGACGGCCCGGATGGGCATGGACTGGAGTTCCTCGGCTAGCTGGCGGTGATACCACGCCGTCGCCGCCAGGTGCGGCAGGGACGTGGCGAACGATACGTCCTCTCCCGCATCGACGTTGAGCCCCGTCATCGAGACCAGGATGACCCCGTTCAGGTACAGCTGGTGCCGGCTCGCCAGATAGCCGGCCAGCCCGGACGCGCGCGTCGTCCCGTAGCTCTCTCCGATCAGGAACTTGGGCGACATCCAGCGGTCTTTGCGCAGAATGTACAGGCGGATGAACTCGCCGACCGACTCGATGTCAACCATCGTCCCGTGGTATTTGTGAAGCTCCTCGCCTTCCACCATTCGGCTGAAGCCGGTGTCAACGGGATCGATGTATACGATGTCCGCCGCATCCAGGATCGAGTGCGGGTTGTCTTCCAGACCGCCCGGCGGCTTGAGCGCGAAGCCGTCGTCGTCGTACACGACCCGCCGCGGCCCGGTGTACCCCATGTGCATCCAGACCGAGGCCGTGCCCGGCCCTCCGTTGAACGAGAAGATCAGCGGTCGCGCGCTCTTGTCCTGTATTCCGTCGCGGGTGTAGGAGATGTAGAACATCTTCGCGGCGATCTTCCCTTCATCGCGGATCGGGAGCCAGCCCGCCTCGGCCGTGTAGCTGACGTTCTGGCCGTTGATGCGAGCGCTGTGCTGCGAGACGACGGGCTCGTCAGGCAGCAGATCCGCTTCCGTGCCGGCAACGGTCGCCCTGGCTGACGGCGCCTGCTGTGGGCGCTCGGGCCGTTGGGCAGCGGCCGGGACGACGTGAAGAACGAACGCGCAAACGAATAGCATCACGTGAACACTTCGGATCCTCATGGTTCTCCTCCAAGCCGCGGTCGCAGGTAGACGGATAAGGGCGGCTGCATTTCCCGATGCGGCAGCTCCCGCCGGGAGCCAGGCGCGCGTTAGTACCTACCGAGAAGTGTAGATGGTACCGCGGGGCCGATGGCGTGGCAAATGGACGAACCTCGGCATCTACTCGTAGCGCAGCGCCTCCGTCGGGTTCACGATGGCGGCGCGCCTGGC
>JBDHHL010000337.1:0-5246 GCA_039589375.1 Gemmatimonadota bacterium
AGAACAAGCACAGCGCGCCGTGGGACATCGCGAAAACCCGGCTGATCGTGCTGTGGGGGAAGAACGCGGCGGAGACGAACATCCACCAGATGACGTTCATAGACCAGGCGCTGGACGTGGGGGCGAAGCTGGTGGTGATCGATCCGCGCCGCACGCAATCCTCCGAGCGCGCCGATTTGCTCATCCAACCGCGTCCGGGCACCGATGGTGCCCTTGCATTGGCGGTAGCGCACCTGCTGATACGGGCGGACCAGGTCGACGAGGATTTCATCGACCGGCACGTGCAAGGCTACTCGACCTTCGCGGCGAGCGTGGAGAGTTGCACGCCGGAGTGGGCGGCGGAGATCACCGACGTTCCCGCCCAGTACGTCCGTCAGCTAGCGGAGTACTTCGCTGAACACAAGCCGGCGACGATCAGCCCGGGCTTCGGCATGCAGCGTTTCACGAACAGCGGCCAGACGATGCGGGCAATGCTGGCGCTGCTTGCCATCACCGGCAACGTCGGCAAGCCCGGCGCCGGCTGGGTCTACGCGAACCTGCAGAGCCACATCTTCGATGAAGTCCGCGATCCCATCGCCTTCTATCCGCCGGAGCAGCCGGACGGAGTCGTGCGCGTCTCCATATCCACGGCGCGGTTGGGTCCCGAGATGCTGGCGCAACAGGATCCGCCCTTGCGCATGGCGTGGGTGGAGCGCGGTAACCCGGTCACGCAGAACCCGCAGACTAACACGGTGCTAGAAGCATTCCGTGCCCTCGATTTCCGAGTGGCCGTCGACCAGTTCATGACCGACACGGCGCGTGAGGCCGACATCGTACTGCCGGCGAAGACGATGTTCGAGCAGTCGGACGTGATCGGTGCCTACTGGCACGACTACATGCAGCTCAAGCAGAAAGTGATCGCGCCGCCGGGCGAGGTGAAGCCGGAGTCCGAGATCTACCGGCTGCTGGCGGCGAAGCTCGGGCTTCCCGAGGGTGAGAACGGTGCCGTCTTTCCGGTGACGGACTTGGAGGTCGAGGCCTATCTGGAGCGAGCGCTGGAGCCGTTCCCGGAACTGACTCTGGAACGATTGCGCAAAGGGCCCCTGCTGGCGCCGGGCCATCAAGAAGTGGCGTTCTCGGACTTCGTCTTTCCGACACCTTCGGGCAAGATCGAAGTCCAGTCGAACGAGGCGGTCGAGCGCTGGAATGTCGATGCGGTTCCGACCTACGGCGAGCCGGCGGAGTCGGTTCGAAGCGACGCGCCGGACGCGGGTTCTTATCCGCTTTACATGCTGACGCCGAACACCAAGAATCGCATCCACTCCCAATTCAACAACTTGGAGATGATCCGACAGTTCGGCGACACTCCGTTTGCCTACATCCACCCCGACGACGCGACCGCACGCGGGATCTCCGACGGCGATCGAGTTCGCATCTTCAACGCGCGTGGCAAGTTAGAGCTGGAGGCGCGGCTCGACAACGGACTCAAGGCAGGCTGCGTCTGTGTCACCAACGGCTGGTGGATCAGCGAAGACGGCACCGTCAACTTCACGTCCGCCGCGCGCGAGACCGACATGGGCTATGGTGCGGCGTTCCACGACAACCGGGTCCAGGTCGAGGCGGTGCGGCGTGCCGAATAGCTTCGTTTTCGATGCGAACCGTTGCACGGGCTGCGGCGCTTGCCGGTTGGCCTGCAGCATCGAGAACGATCTGGGCCTAGTGCGCAGCTGGCGACGCATCGAGACGTTCAACCCGCGCCACCATCCCTCGGCACCGCTCTTCCACCTGACGCTGGCGTGCAACCACTGCTCCGAGCCGGCTTGCATGTACGCGTGCCCCGCATTGGCCTATCGACGCGATGAGGTCACGGGCGCGGTGCTGCTGGACGAGAACAAGTGCATCGGCTGCAAATACTGTTCGTGGGCGTGCCCGTACGACGCCCCGGTCTTCGACGACGACCGCGGAGTGATGAGCAAGTGCACCTTCTGCAATCACCGGCTGCAGCAGGGGCTCGAGCCCGCCTGTGCTTCGCTGTGCCCGACGGGCGCTCTCGACTTCGGAGATCTACCGGAAGCCGATCTCGTCAACGAAATCGATGGGTTCCCCTCAACCGGGCTTAAACCCCGAATCCGCATCGGTCCGCTGAGACCCGAACGTCGTCTTCCGGTGATGACGGCGCCGTATGCGCGTGAGCCGTTTGTGACCCCTATCCAAAGCGAAACTCGCGGCCTAACGCTGAAGACCGAGTGGTCGTTGATGCTGTTCACGGCGCTGGCCGCTGTGCTGGTCGCACTGGTGGCGAGCGCGTTCGCCGGTTCGGCCTCGGTCCATCCCATCCTGTTCGCTGGTGCAGCCGCCATCACCATGGGCCTCGCCGCAATGCATCTGGGCAGGCCAGAGCGGGCCTACCGTGCCGCGCTGAACCCGCGCAAGTCCTGGCTCAGCCGCGAAGTCCTTTCCCTGACGGCGTTTATGGCGGCGGCGATTCTCTACCTCTGGCTCAAGCCCGGAAGCTTCGGCCTACCGCTGGCCGCCACGCTGTTGGGCTTCCTCTCGCTCTACTGTGCCGACCAGGTATACAGCGTCCTCGAGCGGGCAGGCCCGGGCTACCGACATAGCGCCAGTGTGCTGTGGACGGGTTTCTACCTGACCGGCGTCTTCCTCGGTAGCGGGTGGTTGGCCGGCGGCTTCGGGTTCGGAAAGATGTCGCTGTACGTCATCAGGAAAGCGCGCTTCATCGAAGCCGGCCGTCCCGTGCGCCCGGGCCTCAGCGCGGCGCGACTCTCCCTCGGTTTCGTGTTGCCTTTCGCGCTGTGGCTGCTCGAACCCGTAGGATGGCACGGCGTCATCATAGCGGCCGTGCTGGCCGGCGAGCTGATCGATCGAGGCGAGTACTACATGGAGTCGGAGTCGACGTCCCCGAGCCTGGAGATGCGGGAAGCCCTGGAGGAGCGGATCGCAGGTGGCGCAGCTCGGTCGGAGCGGCCGGCCGCGGCAGCCGCCGACTAGGCAGCGGGCGGCTGTTTCCGGCCCAGTCTTGACTCCTGACAGGTGTGAGTGGGAAGTTGTATAGCAGAGATTATTCCGCATCTCTCTGGACCATGATGGCTCTTCGCTCGATACTGCCAGCCTTTGCGATCTTACCGCTCTTCGCCGGTGGGGTAGCGGCACAGGAACGGGACGAGTTCACGCGAGCGCGCCTCGACATGGCCATGATTATCGCGGCTTACGGCGTCGAGGACTCGGCCACGCTCGCCGCGATGAGCACCGTCCCCCGCCACGAGTTCGTGCCTGTTGAACAAGTACGCCGGGCCTACGCAGACCACCCGCTGCCGATCGGCTACGGCCAGACCATCTCACAGCCGTACATCGTGGCGTACATGACCGAGATCCTGAGGGTCGAGCCCGGGCAGAAGGTGCTGGAGGTCGGAACCGGCTCGGGTTACCAGGCTGCGGTATTGGCCGAGGTCGGCTGCCAGGTCTTCACGATTGAGATCTTCGATGTGCTGGCGGCCAGCGCCCGTGCTCGACTCGCCCGGCTCGGCTATGACAACGTGACCGTCAGGCACGCCGACGGGCACTTCGGCTGGAGCGAGGAAGCGCCCTTCGATGCGGTCATCGTCACGGCGGCTGCGGGCCACATCCCGCCGGCGCTGGTCGAGCAACTCAAGCCGGGTAAACGCATGGTGATCCCCGTCGGCAGCGTCTATGGCGTGCAGAACCTGATACTCGTCGAGAAGGACGCGGACGGCGGTGTCCGGACCCGCAATCTGCTGCCGGTTCGCTTCGTTCCGATGTTGAAGGGGTTGCGCTAAGCGGTGTGAGCAGGTACGCCCGGCCCCTGGCTGTTGCTTTCCTGTCGGCCAGCACTCTGGCCTACGAGATCCTCCTTGTCAGGATCTTCGCGATCGAGCAGTTCCACCATTTCGCATATATGGCGATCAGCATCGCGATGCTGGGGTTTGGGACCAGCGGGACGCTGCTGGCGTTGCTGCGTCCGGGACCGCAGTCGTCGCAACGATGGTTCGTCTGGACTGCGCTAACGACGCCGCCGGCGCTGATCGCCAGCGTCGCGCTGGTTCACCTGATTCCGTTGGACCCGACTCAGCTGCCTTGGGATCCGTGGCAGTGGACTCGGCTCGCTGTTGTCTACGTTCTGCTGGCGCTGCCGTTCGGCGTGGCCGCGCTCGCGATCCTGCTGGCAATCATGCTCGAGCAGGACCGGCCGGGGCGGGTCTACGGCGCCAGCTTCTTGGGCGCGGGCCTCGGCGCGGCGATCGGCGTGGCGGTTCTGTGGATTGCGTTTCCTGTGAAAGCCGTGGCGGTGCCGGCGATCGTCGGCGCACTCGGCTCGCTGAGCGCGACGAGCGGCGGAGTCCGCCGGTCGCGTCCGCACGCGGCGGCCTGGGTGATGCTGATCCTAGCGAGCTTTGTCATCGCTCGTCCGGTCTGGACGCCGGACATCACGCCCTACAAGGGGCTTCCGCAGGTGGAAGCGTTTCCGGGCGCGCGGCGCGTGGCCGAGAGTACCAGCCCGTTGGGCTGGGTGGTCGCGGTCGATGCCATGGCATTCCGTCATGCGCCCGGCCTGTCCCTGGCATATCAGGGCTCGTTTCCGAGACAGACCGCGCTTTTCGTGGATGCAGAGCTTGCCGGCGCGCTCAGCTCTTGGGAGACGGAACGCGACCGGGAGATCCTCTACTGGCTACCGTCGGCTATGCCCTACGCTCTGGGCGGTCGGGATCGCGTACTCGTGCTCGGAGCCGGCGGTGGTACCGAGGTCTGGAGCGCGCTAGCCCACGGAGCTCGCAGGGTCAGCGCTGTCGAGCTGAATCCCGAACTGGCCCGGGTGGGTGGTTGGCAGGACGGGTCGCCAGCGCAACAGCAGGCAAGAGGCGGTGTCGAGTGGGTGATCGGTGATGGGCGAAGCTTCGTAGCCAGGACCGACGAGCGGTACGATTTGATCACCATAGGTGCCGGCCGTGCCTTCGGCACTTCCGCGGGCGGCGTTCACGCGCTGAACGAAGATTTCCTGCATACCGTGGAGGCGTATGTTCGGTATCTCGAGCTGTTGGGCGCTGACGGTGTGCTGGCGATCACACGCTGGGTAACGGTTCCGCCACGAGAGAACGTGCGCGTGATCCTTACCGCTGCGGAGGCTTTGAAGCGGTTCGCGCCCGACGCGCTGGGCGATGGACTGGTCGTGATGCGCAGCTGGGCGACGGGCACTGTTCTAGTGAGGCCGGGCGGCTTCAGCGAAGAAGACG